>JBBRXQ010000129.1:0-6611 GCA_038238515.1 Sphingomonadales bacterium
ACGTTTTATTCAAATGACACCGGTAAGCGCATCAAGGGCGAAACGCTTGTTTTGGCACACTGTTATGGTGCTGACGAGATCGCCGGCTTGGCCGATCTTTCAGGGCTTGAACTGCCCGATCTCAATGATCTGCGGAAATCAATTTTGATGGCTTATGCGCGTAATTCTGGTGGTTGATCAATTAGACTGGTCGCGAGTGCTTCTGCAACTCTGATCCCGTCCACGCCCGCAGAAAGGATTCCGCCGGCATACCCTGCGCCTTCGCCGGCAGGATAAAGCCCGTTCGTGTTTAAGCTTTGCAAGTCTGGCCCGCGGGTGAATCGTACGGGCGATGAAGTGCGGGTTTCCACTCCGGTCAGAACAACATCGGGATGGTCATAACCGGGCATTTGCCTGCCAAACAATGGCAAGGCTTCGCGCATTGCCTGAATCGCAAAACTGGGCAGGCATTGCGCAAGATCAGTTAGGTGCACGCCTGGCTGGTACGATGGCTTGACCGATCCCAGCACGGTCGATGGCCGTCCCTCCAAAAAGTCGCCGAGCTTCTGACCCGGCGCTTGATAATTTGATCCGCCCGCGATGAACGCAAGCTCTTCCCAGCGGCGCTGATAAGCAATGCCCGCGAGTGGGCCGCCAGGAAAATCACGTTCCGGGGTGACATCCACCACGAGTCCGGAGTTTGCATTAAACTCAGCGCGCGAGTGCTGGCTCATCCCGTTGGTCACTAGACGACCGGGTTCGGACGCGGCGGCCACGACTTGGCCGCCCGGGCACATGCAAAAGCTGTATGCCGAGCGGCCGTTTGTGGCCTGATGCGATAACGAATAGGCGGCTGGTCCGAGGATTTTGTTGCCCGCAAAAGTGCCGTAACGGGCCTTATCGATCAAACTTTGTGGATGCTCGATACGAACTCCGATAGCAAATGGCTTGGCTTCTGCATGCACGCCGCGATCGTGCAGCACCTGAAATGTATCGCGTGCGGAGTGCCCCACTGCCATGATCACATGGCGCGCAGGCAAGAAAACGCCGTCTGAAAGATGCAGTCCGATGATTTGCCGGCGTCCATCGAGCGCAGTTTCAATTTCAAAATCCTCGACGCGCGTTTCAAACCGGTATTCGCCGCCCAAAGCCTCGATCGTCTCGCGGATTGACATCACCATAGTCACCAGCCGGAACGTGCCGATGTGCGGATGTGCCTCGGTCAGGATATCAGCTGGCGCGCCAGCCTTGACGAATTCGTCCAGTACTTTGCGGCCCAAATGGCGCGGGTCCTTAATGCGGCTATAAAGCTTGCCATCGGAAAATGTACCAGCGCCCCCTTCGCCAAACTGGACATTGGATTCAGGTGTCAAAACGCTTTTGCGCCAGAGCGCCCAAGTATCCTTGGTGCGCGCACGCACGGCTTTGCCGCGTTCGATAATGATGGGTTTCAGGCCCATTTGCGCCAAAATCAATGCCGCCATCAGGCCGCACGGGCCAGCGCCGATCACCACGGGACGCGGACCGGACCAATACGCCGGAGCCATCGCTGGAAACCTGTATGCAGTATCAGGAGTGCGGCGCAAGTTATCCCCGGCTGCTCTGCGCGTGAGCACACCAGCCTCGTCCGCCACTGTCACATCGAGCGCATAGACCAGCTTGATCGCCGATTTGCGCCGCGCATCGTTGCCGCGTTTGGCCACGGCATAGCGTATAAGATCGGTGGTCTCGATCTCAAGCTGCGCGCAGATCGCGGCTTCAAGCTCTGCGGGGGTGTGGTCTAGCGGCAATTTGAGTTCGGTGAGGCGCAGCATAGGGCTCCCCTAAAGCGTTTTGATGCCGCCGCAAATCGTCATGATTGACAATCGCTAAACCAAGCGGTTGCTCCCGACAGGATCAAACTGCGTTCAATCGCCAGCTACTGAAATTGGTCCGAAATCAAATCCTCAAGGATCGCCGGGCGCAATGGTTCTACAAATGCGCAGCCTGACTCGAATTGGTCGCTCCAAACAACAGTGGCAGCACGGGGCTCAAGCCCGGGCAAGGTGATCCAAACGACTTCACCCTCACGAAGGCGTTCCATGCCCGAAATGCGCAAACCATGTTGCGAAAGATCGACGGAACTTGCAACGAGGCGCGCAACTTTGCGTTTGTATTGCACCTGAACAGCAAACCTTTGCCGTTCAACGCGGCGCGCCGACAAAGCATTGGATTTGGGATGCGGGGCTGGCATTGCGACTCCGGCAAAAATGGATCAGATCAAGTCGGACCGATGCAGATTAGCGCAAGATCACTTAGATCTCGTTAACGGATCAGAAGCAATTGCAAATATGCCATAATCGGCGCAATCCCGGCGTAATCTACGCCGCTTGCCAATAGGAGACTGCCGAATGCGCCTGATCTTTCATATTGCGAGCGTACTGACGCTAACATTGGCAGCTTCCAGCGCGACGGCGCGCCCAGATAAGGCGCTGGCTGAGTTCCACGATAGTTTGCTCACGCTCGATACGCATCTTGACACGCCAGCCTCACTCGTTTTGCCCGGTTGGTCGATCGTTGCAGAGCATGATGTGCATGCTGATTACACCCAAGTCGATGTGCCGCGTATGAAGAAAGGCGGCCTCGATGGCGGGTTTTGGGTGATTTATACAGCGCAAGGGCCGCTCGATGCCGAGGCGACCCTCAAAGCGCGAGATTTTGCGCTAATGCGCGGCATCGCTGTCCGCGAGATGGTGGCCGCTCATCCCGATCAATTCACGATGGCGGGCCGTGCGTCGGAAGCTGCGCGGATCGCAGCGACTGGCAAGAGGGTGGTTTATCTCTCCATCGAGAACGCCTGGCCGCTCGGCGACGACCCGAGCTTGCTGCGCTCATTTTATGCGATGGGTGTTCGGATGGCAGGTTTTGCGCACTTCAAGACCAACCAGTTTGCCGACAGTTCGACCGACGCGCCCAAGTGGGACGGGCTAAGCCCGCTGGGCGTGCAGCTTTTGGCCGAGATGAACCGGCTAGGCGTTGTGCCGGATCTTTCGCACAGTTCTGATCATGCTCTTGATGATGCTCTGCGCCTTTCAAAAGCTCCACTCATCCTCTCGCATTCCGGATGCAAGGCTGTTTTCGATCATCCGCGCAATGTTGATGACGCCCATTTGCGGGCGCTTGCGGAGCAAGGCGGTGTGATTCAGATTAACTCGGTCTATGTGAAAGCAACGAAGCCCAATCCGCAGCGCGATGCGGCGAACAAAGCGATGGAAGCGAAATTTCCCGAAGACCGCACGCTTACGATCGCTGAGCGGGCAGACATGCTAGCGCGGCGGCATGAGATTGACAAGAGCTTCCCAGAAGAGCGGGCTACATTTGACGATGTGATGACCAACCTGCTCCATGCAATCAAGGTGGCTGGCGTGGATCACGTCGGCATCGGGCTTGATTGGGATGGCGGCGGCGGGGTTAGCGGGCTTGAAGATGTTGCTGATTTGCCCAAACTGACCGCTGCGTTGCTGGCAGCGGGATACAGCAAAGATGATGTGGCCAAGATTTGGTCTGGCAACGTGCTGCGTGTGCTGGCCGCTGCCGAAGCGGCGGCTACTAAGCTTTAGTTTGGCTTCACCGCGCTTTTTAGACCAAGAAAGGCGGCCAGCGCTTTAAGGTCGCGCTCGACACCTTCGTTTACCAGCGCTGCCAGCTCAGGTTCTGCAATCAGCACCAATTGGCCGCCTTGGACGGAGAGAGTGCTGCCGCTCAACCCTTGATCTGTGCAGCCGCTAAACCGGCGGCAAAGGCGTGTGGCAAGACCCCATGCCTGCGCTTCTCGCAACATTGGTGGAGTGATCAGCGCGCCAAGCTCAATGGGCAGTTCCAGCGATCCGGCATTTGCACTCATCGCGGCGGCGAGCATCACGCGATCACCAGCATCTGCGCCAATCCAGCGTTTTCGCAAAGCCCAATCGCGAGCCAAGTCGCTGCGCAGATTGGGTTCAACTTTGGTCGAGGCCAAACACAGCATGATCGCCGTAAGCCGCAAACAATTATTGTTTGGCGTATTCTTAGCTTCAGTGGCGGCGTTTGCGGCTGCATTGATCCATTCTGCCACCTTAGCCGCGGTTGCCAAAGAGACGTTGTATTCGGCGGCGAATGCCGTTGCGCCCGCAACAAGTGGATCTTGCGCTTGCAATGCGGCTGGCATCGTTTGCCAAAGAAGGCCTTCGCGCAGACCCCATGAGGAAAAAACCAGGCGGCTCGGCTGAAGCGTGCGGATTAGCACCGAAAGCAAGGCCCCCGTATCGGGCAAGCTGGCCAGCCTAGCATTGGCTACGCCTGATAGCGGGGTCATCGCTTCAGGTTTTTTGCGCGCGAGGATTTTGGCCAATCTGAGCGCTTCATCCGCTGCGATTGCAAAGCCATGGGGATCATCGATTGGCCAGTTCGTGGCGTGAATAGCATAACGTGCGAATGCACGCAGCGAGCCGCCAACCAAATAGAGGGTCGATCCTGGCTCGGCTTTCCAATCAGCATTCTTAACAGCCTTGATGATGCGCTGGGCGAAGGCGCGTTCGCCGTCAGCTCGCATCGCCGGAAGGCGCAATGATCCCAAAGGCATGCTGATCCCATGGCGGCAACATTCGCCATCAACATCGACCAATTCCAGGCTTCCGCCGCCAAGATCGCCGACCACGCCGCGCGCTCCGGGAAAGGC
Source organism: Sphingomonadales bacterium (assembly GCA_038238515.1). Classification (GTDB taxonomy): domain Bacteria; phylum Pseudomonadota; class Alphaproteobacteria; order Sphingomonadales; family Sphingomonadaceae; genus Novosphingobium. The sequence goes on from JBBRXQ010000129.1 coordinate 4,676, forward strand.
ACCCATTACCCCGTGCGCGCTTGTGATGGCTTCGTCTTCTCCGCTGAGCAAGCGGGGATTGAGCCCTAAGTCCTTTACCGCGCGAAGAAATTCTGGACCGTTGCCTGCGTCGCGCACCGCCGCTGTCGCAACCACATCGACTTGCTCGATCCGCTCAAGTTTAAGCAGGGTACGATACCGCGCTAGGCTGGAAAGCGCACTGGCCATGGCGCGTTCGGTAAGCATGCCTGTTTCGGCCACACCTTTGCCAAGCCGGGCAGTCATTTTTTCGTTATGCAACACTTCGGGCGCACGGATCGGACCGCCATATATCACCAGACGGACCGTGTTCGATCCAATATCGATAATGGCCCGGGTTGGCTTGTGGGGAGAAGTGCGGTCGTATTTTGCCATCAGGATCAGGCCCGTGTTGCCCCGCCGCGCCGCAGCGCGAGCTTAGGCACTTTGCGCCCTTTGGTCAGCGCGGCACCCCGCCCAGAAAGCGAAGGATTGGTCATGAAATAACGGTGCACGTTGAACGGGTTGGGGCCGGCGGCAGTCCGCAAGTATGTGCCGTTGTTGCTCAAATCCCAGCTTTGCTCGGTATCGAGCAAGTTGGCGAGCATCACCTGATCGAGCACCTGATCGTGAACGGTGGAATTGCGAATTGGTACCATCACCTCGACCCGGCGATCAAGGTTGCGATTCATGCCGTCGGCTGATGTGATGTAAACCCGCGCCCGGCGGTTGGGCATGGCCGCCCCATTGCCAAACGCCCAAATGCGGCTGTGTTCAAGAAACCGCCCGATAACAGACTTTACCGCGATGTTATCCGACATTCCTGGCACGCCAGGCCGCAAGCAACAAATTCCGCGTACCACCAGCCGGATATCAACGCCGGCGCTGCTTGCCGCATATAGGCGCAGGATCAACTGGCTATCGGTGAGCGAATTGAGCTTGGCCCAGATGGTTGCAGGCTTTCCGCCTTGGGCAAAGGCGATCTCGCGCTCGATGCATTCATAGAGCTTGGCGCGCAAGCCGAGCGGCGCAATCGCCAGCACCTCGGTTGCCTTTGGCTCGATATACCCAGTGATGAAGTTAAAAAGTCGCCCGGCATCGCGTCCAAATTTGGGATCAGCTGTGAAGAAGCTTAGATCGGTGTAAATCCTAGCGGTAACCGGATGGTAATTGCCCGTGCCAAAGTGGCAATAGGTGCGATAGGCGTTGCCCTCGCGCCGAACCACCATCGATACCTTAGCGTGGGTTTTCCAATCTACGAAGCCATAGATCACCTGCACGCCCGCCTGCTCAAGCTGCGAAGCCCACATCAGGTTTTGCTCTTCATCAAAGCGCGCCTTCAGCTCGACCACCGCCGTAACCGACTTGCCTTCTTCGGCAGCGGCGATCAGCGCAGCGATCACGGCAGACTGCTTGCCCGCGCGGTACAGCGTTTGTTTGATTGCGACCACATCGGGATCAACCGCCGCTTGGCGCAGGAAATCGACCACCACGTCAAAACTTTCGAAGGGGTGGTGGATTACTAGGTCTTTTTCGCGGATCGCGGCAAAGGCATCGCCGTTATGTTCAAGAATGCGCTCAGGATAGCGCGGGCTGTAAGGCTCGAATTTCAACTCTGGGCGGTTTTCATCGACCACGCTGGAGAGGCCGCTCATGCTGAGTAATCCAGCAGACGTTGTTACCAGCGCGAGATCGAGTCCCAGATGATCGCGCAGCAATTTTTCGGCTTCTGGATCAAACCCTTCCTGCAATTGCAGCAGGATCACTTTGCCCCGGCGGCGGCGCTGAATGGCGGTGCGGAAATAGCGCACCAAATCCTCGGCATCTTCCTCAATCTCAAGATCGCTATCGCGCAGCAGGCGGAATGTGCCGTAGCCATTGATGCGAAATCCAGGAAACAGCTTGGCCGCATTACGCCGCACCAGTTCTTCGATGCTGA
>JBBRXQ010000130.1:0-6611 GCA_038238515.1 Sphingomonadales bacterium
ATGGCCTGATTAGCCCCTTTGCCGCCCAAGCCGCGCCGGATCGAAAGGCTGCGCACCGTCTCGCCGGGCAGTGGCAGCGCGGCCACGGCAAGCTGAATGTCCAGATTTATGCTGCCGAGCACAAACACCCGTCGCTTGTTCATCAGGCCATGCCTCTTGCAGTCACCATCAATGCTGCGGTGATCGGGGTGGTTGCTCCATAATCGCTCTCATGGCGGCGAAATTCTCGCCCAGCGGGCGGTCGTCGGCATAGGCCGGAATGACCTCGCGGATCTGGCGGCGGATCTCGTTTGTGCGCGGGGCAATCGCGGCGTCGTTCCCGCTAACATCATAAGCTTGCGCCGCGCAGAGCAACTCGATCGCGAGTATTTCGGCAAGATTATCTATTATATGCAGTGCTTTGGTTGCTGCCGGGGTGGCGTGCGCGAGGAAATCCTCCTGCAGCCCTGAAGTGATCCCGCCGTCGATGCTGGCAGGGGCGGCAAGGCGGCGGTTCTCTGCAACCAGCGCGGCAGCAGTATATTGCGCAATCATAAAGCCCGAGCAGACCCCGCTCTCCATCGCCAGAAAGGCGGGCAATCCGCTGACCAGAGGGTTCACCAGTCGGTCAATCCTGCGCTCAGCAATCATCGCCAGATCGGCGGCCACCACCGCAAGCTGGTCCATCGCAAGCCCCAGCGCCACCCCAACCGCCTGCGCGCCCATCAACACCTGCGGCGCTTCCAAAGGGCCAAAAAGCGCCGGATTATCAGTCACACTCGCAAGCTCAAGATCGACCACACGCATAAACTTATCGAAGTTATCCCTCACCGCGCCATGAACTTGCGGGATCGTCCGCAGGCTAAGCGCATCCTGCGTTCGCGCACCGGCCCGGCTGGCCAGCAGGCCGCTGCCGTCCAGATAACGTCGCATGGTATCGCCTGTTTGAGCGATACCGGACGAAGGCCGCAGCGCCAGAGTTTCAGCCGCGAAAACATCTGCCTGGCAACCAAGGTTCTCATACGTCATGGCCGCTGCTGCATCGGCCCAATCGAGCAGGTGCTCAGTTCGTGCGAGAGCAAGGCATGCCAATCCCGCAGCGCACGGCGTGCCATTGACCAGGCTCAGGCCTTCTTTTGCGCCCAAGACAAAAGGCGCGGTGCCGATCCGCGCCATTGCTTCTGCGCCAGTGATAGTCTCGCCTTGATGGCGCGCCGATCCTGCTCCGATAAGGACAAGGCTGATTGCCGCGCTGTGGCTCAGATAACCGACCGATCCGCGCGAGGGCACGATTGGCAAACAATCGGCGGCCAGCAGTGCGCACAGTGCCTCGACCAGTTCCGCCCGGATGCCCGATGCGCCGTGCAGGAAATTGCTAATTTGGGCCGCCATAATCGCGCGGGTCTCGGCGGGGGGCAGCGGATCGCCAACGCCGCACGCGTGGCTCAATATGATATTGCGCGAGAGCGCAGCGCGCTTGTCGCCATCGACCACTGTGTCGCACAGAGCGCCGATTCCGGTGTTTATGCCATAGGCGGGTATGTTGCGGCGAACGATCTCATCCAGCAGCGCGCGGCCCGCGTTCAGCCGCTCCTTTGCCGTTGGTAACAACACGGGAGTAGCGCCTTGCGCAATGGCTACAATCTGGCGCCACGTAGCAGGGCCATTGAGCGCAAGCTGCAGTTTCATCTAACGGCGGTAGCGCTCGTGGGCGTCGCCTAAGGCGTCGCGAAGCGGGCCGAGCCACTCTTCGTACTTCTTCCACTGATCAAGGCCGTCGCGGAAGATGGGCTGGCGCACTTGTTCGGAGCTTGGCGTGCGAACGCTGCGCTTGTTGGTGTGAAAATCGACGCAAGCCGCTTCAAATGGCAGTCCGCAATGGTCCAGAATGCGGCGCACATTGCCTTCAAGGTCATCAATCACATCTTCGTGTTGCACGCGCAGCACACGACCGGGCAAGACACTATCCCAATGCTCCATAACATCGAGGTATGTTCGGTAGTACCGGGCAATGTCTTCGATGCTGTAAGTGAATTCTTGCCCCTTCGCGAACAGTTGCTTGAAGTTGCTGAAGCAGCACGACATCGGATCCCGCCGCGCGTCGATAATGCGGGCATTGGGCAGGATCAGATGGATGAGGCCGATGTGCCGAAAGTTGTTGGGCATCTTGTCGACGAAGTGCGCGCGGCCCAAAGTCCGGTTGGGCATTGTGTCGGCGATATATTGCTCACCATAGCGGCGTATCGCAACTTCATCGAGTTCCGGTAGTACGCCGGGGTAGCGCGGATTGTCGAAATTGAGTTCGCGTCCCTGCAATTCTAGAACGATGCGTTGAACATCCGGCAATTCCTGTGTGCCCTCAACCATGCTGTGTGAGGCCAGAATTTGCTCGATGAGCGTCGATCCCGAACGCGGCAGGCCGAGCACAAAGATTGGTGACCGGTCTTCAACTCCCCATCCTGCACGTTCGGCAAAGAACGCAGTTGTGCACACGCGCCGCTGTTCGCGCGTGTTATTCTCAAAGATATCAGGGACGAAGCCGTTGCTCGCCCGGTGCATGGTGTTTCCTTTGGAATAAACCGCCCATGATTCGGCGTAACCGCCTTGATCCTCAAGCGCTTTGCCCAGGGCGAATGCGATATGAATCTGGTCGACCTCAGAGGTTGATGCGTCGTCGAGGCGCTTGTTCATCACAGCGATCGAATCGGGTCCGAAGCGATAGGTTTTCAGGTTGGCTAGGCTCCACCATGCGTCTCCAAAATCTGGCCGGTCGTCGGTCGCAGCCAGATATGCATCTATTGCTTGGCCGGTCTGACCCACGGTCTTAAGCGCGTGACCGAGCCACAAATTGAGTTCGGAGCGATGCACCTCAGCTGCCAGAGTATCGCCGGTAGTTTCGGCTAGCAAATCGCGATAGACAGGGATGACCCCATCGAAATCGCCCAGACCAACTCGAATTGTCGCTGCTTGTGTGCGGTGTGCGTGATTAGCAGGATCGCGCATAAGTAGCGGTTCAAGTGCTGCGCTAGCCTGCGGGAACTTGTGCCGCGCGATCAGAACTTGAACATATTCGTGCCGCGCCTCATGATAATCTGGCACCATAGCCAGCACACCCTCATAAAGCAGTTCGGCATCATCGAGCACATTGCGCAGTTGGCCGATCTGGGCGAGCAATCGCATAGCTTCGGGATGATCTCCCATTTCTAGCAAGAAACGGCGGATCAGTATTTCGGCGTGGTCGACCTCGCCATCGCCGAAAAGGACTTTCGCATGAACGATCGGCGGCGGTAGGCTGGAGAGATGTGCGCTGTGCTTCGCCGCGAGCACCGCACTTGCGGTGTCGCCCGTCATTCGGAACAATCCGTCGAGCATATGCCAACCGATGGCTAGTCCAGGATTGATCGTGACCGCCGTGCGCAGATCGGCGATCGCAGCGGGCGCATCACGCAACGCGACATGACAGAGGCCGCGTTCAAGGTATAACTGGCTGAAATGCGGATGGTGCTGCGCCAACAGCTCGAGGGTGGCTAGTGCCGCTGCGGTTTGCTGCGTCATCCGAAGCGAATGGCCCGCGATAAGCAAGAGGTCACGGTTTGTTGGATATGCCGCTAGCAGGGCGTCAGCGGCCTTCGCAGCACCGGCATGATCGCCCGTGGCCTGAAGCGCCCGCAGCTTCGATAACTCTGCGTCCATTGGATCGGCAGGATTGGGCGGCAAAGGCCGATCAAGGTTTGTGACTGGCAGATTGGTTTGTTGGGACATTGTGAACAGTTCTGTCGGCAATCGCCACGCGCTTGTCAAACCCGCTTTGCCGCCCAAAAAATAAGGGGCAGTACCAATGGCACCACCCCTTTTAAAGCGTCAATTTTTAGGCATGCAATTACAGCTTGGTGCTGATCCTGATACCATAGGTCAGCGGACGCACAATCGTCGAAGTTCTGATGTACTGCGAAGAATTTGTGAACGTTGAAGCGCGGCTATTGGTAATGTTATCGCCAAAGACCGTCACAGTCCAATTGTCGCGGCTAAAGCCAAACTGTGCGTCAAGCAGCGCATAGCCTGGCATCTTGTAGCGCAGAACGGTTGTAGCAGGCACGATAATACCGTTTGGACCAAGCACACTGCCATTACCGGCAACTTCGCCCGATGGATAGGTTGCAGGCTGGTTGAACTGCGAACTTGTGTAGCTCACGCCTCCCGCCACAAAGAAGTTCATCTCTCCCGCGCCCGACCAATCGTACCGACCGCGGATGTTGCCCTGAAACTTCGGGCTGAACGGTGTGGTAGCGCCGACATTGCCGTAAGGGCTCTGCACTGGAATTATGCTACCGCCTACGCGGGTTTGGGTGATGCAGTTGCCGAAGCTTGAGGAGGCCGGATTGTTCGAAATGAAGCATGGCGAGTTCGATTGCTTCGAGTCATTATAGGTCGCAGAACCATTAATCGTAAGCCCGTCCATAGGCCGACCTACGAACTGGATTTCACCGCCCTTGATGTTGTAATTCGGACCGTTGGTGCCAAACGCGGTATTGCCGAAGCCCGCGGCAGGGTTGAAGAAACCGACCTGTGTGTCTTTCCATTGCATGAAGTAAGCCGACGCGTTGAAGGTCAGCTTTCTGTCGAAGAAATCAGTTTTCAGGCCTATTTCGTAGTTGATCAGATTGTCTGGGCGGACTTCAGCAGAAACCAGCAACTGGCGGACACCGCTGCCGTTCGGATCCGGCACACGCGCTGAAGGCCCACGGTTGAAGACGCCAGGACGGAAACCTTCGCTGTAAAGAGCGTAGACCAGCGTATTGTCAGTAGGCTTCCAAGTTATAACGCCTTTGCTCCTGAAGCCTTTGTAGGAGACTTTGAGAGGAATGGTGTCAAGGTTTGATCCCGTTACGCAAACCGGCGATTGATAACAACTCGCATTGAACGAAGAATAGACCGAGCCCGTTTGGAAGTTGTCATAGTAATAGTAGCGGGTACCCGCAGTAATGGTCAGGTTTGGCAAAATGTCGAAATCGACCGATGCGAAGCCTGCGTATTGCTTGTAGCCGCGCTGGATGTCTTGTCCAAAAGCGATGCCTGGGCCGCGCGGGCCGGGAACGTTCAGCGTAGCAGCAGGGTTCGGTGCGACGGCCCCAAGGCAAACTGTACCGGCCGCACGGATCTGGGCCGAGGTCAATGATGGATCGCAGCCAGGGATGGTCTTGTAATTCCAGTCCTGATTGTCTTCGATCTTGAAGGATTCATAATATCCGCCAACGATCGCACGAATTCTGCCAGTATCAGGCGTGCTTACCCGAAATTCATGGCTTTCATGCGTGTTTTTGACCTTATCGGTCCAGTAGCTGTTGGGCTGATAACAATAAGGCGCGGCACCAGCGTTAAAGTAATAGTTCGCACCACCTGTGCACTGATAAAAAATGCCATATGTTGCACGAGCGTAGTTTGTGTAGTCACCCTGTTGCGAAATATTTCGGCTGAGATAAGCGCCGGTGTAGATAAGCTTGAAATCACCGACCTTGCCGTTGATTGTCCAAGCGGTGTTGTAATACTCATCCTTGCTGAACTGCGGCGAAAACAGGGTAGATGACAGGCCCGTTAGCGGAGCGTAATCAAAGGTGTAAGTCTGGACTGCAAAGGTCCCTTTAGATTGCAGGCTCTGGTAAGATTGTGAAACCAGTACGTCCCAATCAGGCGCAACATTCCAAGCTAGCGACACACGTCCACCAGCGAAATCTACTGGGTTAAAGTTGTCTTCGACCAGTGCACTGTTGTTATATTGACCCTGATTCGACTGCTGGGCTGGCGTCAGTCTGTTGCCATTGTTAATCCCGGTGAGAGGATCAGTGTAGTTAAGATAATAAGAGCCAAGATCAGTTGGTTGGCGCGTGAACGTTGAGAACTTGTTATCGATATAGCCGCCGCGATGATCAGCGTAGACCACCGCGCGAATAGCCAGCTTGTCCTGGATAATAGGCAAGTTTACCATTGCGTTAAACGAGCCATTCACAGCACCGCCAGCAGTTCCGCCGAAGCTGCCCTCCATCGCCCCTTCAAATTTGCTCAACTTGGGCTTGTTGGTTATGTAGCGCACCACACCTGCTTGTGCTCCTCCGCCGAACAACGTGCCCTGCGGCCCTTCGAGCACTTCGACGCGCTCCATATCGGCAACATAGACATCAGCGTTGCGCGCTGGGAACTGCAATGATTGATCATCGAGGTAAAGCGCGACGTTCGGGAATCCACCAATCGTAGCCGACGACTGTTGGCCGGCAAAGCCCGCCGAAAGGCCGCGTATGAAGATTGCGCCATTGCCAGGACCGTTGTTGGCGAAAGTTACGTTAGGGGTATATTTGATCAGATCGTTGAAGTTTTTGACGTTAAGCTGGCTTAGCGTGTTGCCGCTGAACGCTTGGATGGTGAGCGGAACCTTCTGGATGCTTTCGTTACGGCGAGTAGCCGTCACGATGATGTCACTGTTGTCCACTGCGGGAGCGTCTGCAGCAGCAGCTTGGGGCGCTTGATCGGCGGCCCATGCAGGAGCAGCAATCGCTGTGCTGCTGATCACAGCAACGGCTGCGCACGATATCAGGAACTGTGATTTCATTGGATCCCCCCAAAGTTTAAGTCTTAAATGC
>JBBRXQ010000131.1:0-6579 GCA_038238515.1 Sphingomonadales bacterium
CGCGCAAACCGCCGCGATGCGTTTTACATCCGGCCTGCTGGCGGCGCAGACATCTGCAACATCCCGGTGCCCATCCGCCGCGCCAAATGACGGCAGAAACTATGACTGGCGCAGAATGCCACACGCTTACTGCGCCGCTATGGCGCTGGAGCGGCGGGGGAAAGGCGGTGTGGTATTTCGTCACCATCGGCGGCCCAGTGGGCAATACGCTTTCCGCCAGCGCGCTGATGGACCGGCTTGAGCGCGGCCGCCGCAAAGGCTGGGGCGCAGTCAAAGTCAGCGTTCGCGTCGGCGATAGCGAATGGCAAACTTCGGTGTTTCCTTCAAAGGAAACCGGTTGGATAGTGCCAGTGAAAGCAGCGGTCCGCAAAGCTGAAGGTCTTGTCGAAGGCAATCCAGTAACGCTCGAGCTTAGCTTCTGAGCAAAACGCACATGAATCCACGCTAAATCCGCTCTGCCTGCGCCACCGCGTCGCTCGCGCGCAGCGCGCTGATGATGCGCGTTAGATGCGCCAGATCGCGCACTTCGATATCGACTTCATAGGTGTGAAACGGGCTCCCGCGCTGGGTCATTTCCAGATTGACCACGTTGGCGTGGTTCTTGGCAAAAATGCCCGCCATTTCGGCCAGCGTACCGGGCCGATTGTAAAGCTCGGCACGCAGGCAGCCAATGGCGCCATCCGTCGCGGCATCCCACGATAAATCGATCCAGTCGGCATCCACACCGTCGGCCAAACTCAGGCAATCAATCGCGTGAACCGCAACGCCCTGTGCCAGCCGCCGCAGCCCCACGATGCGATCACCGGGCACCGGGTGGCAACATGTGGCCAGCTTGAACGATGTGCCGGGGCTAAGCCCGAGCACCGCAATCGCACGCTGCTGGCCCGGCCAAGCATCCGGCCCCGGAAGATTGGCGGCGCTGCCCGGAACCAGCGCTTCCATCACTTGCCCGTCGCTGATCTTCGCCGATCCGATAGCGACCATCAGGTCTTCCTCGTTGATTAGTTTCAGCCTCTTCACTGCGTCGGCCAGCGCTTTTTTGCCCACTTTGCTCGGCAATCGCTCGGCGATTTCGTCATAGAGTTTGCGGCCCGTGGCGGCGATCTCGGCGCGCTGTTTTTGGCGCACAGAGCGGCGGATCGCGGCGCGCGCCTTGCCCGTTACGGCAAAGCCCAGCCATGAAAGCTGCGGCTCAGACGTGCGGCTCTTGATGATTTCCACCACATCACCATTGGTGAGCTGCGTGCGCAGCGGCACATGCCGGCCATTGATTTTGGCCCCCACCGCGATCTCGCCCAAATTGGTGTGCACGGCAAACGCGAAGTCGACCGGAGTGCTCCCCTTAGGCAGCTGAAACAGCGCGCCTTTGGGGGTGAAAGCAAAAATCCGGTCCTGATAAATCGCCATCTTGGTATGTTCGAGCAGCTCATCAGGATCATGGCTGCCCTCCAAAATCTCAACTAGATCGCGCAGCCAGCCCACTTGCCCATCGGGCTTTTCGCCGTGCTTATAGGCCCAGTGCGCGGCCAGCCCGAATTCGTTGCGTTGGTGCATTTCCGATGTTTTAATCTGCACCTCCACGCGCATCGCGTTGTCATAAATCAGCGCGGTATGGAGGCTTTTGTAGCCGTTCATCTTGGGCGTGGAGATATAATCCTTGAACCGCCCTGGGATCATTTGCCATGTGCGATGGAGCACGCCCAGCGCCCGGTAACAATCCTCGTCATTCTCGGTCCGCACGCGAAACGCCATGATGTCGGTGATCTGTTCAAAGCTGACATGGCGCTCCGCCATCTTGCGCCAGATCGAATAGGGATGCTTCTCGCGCCCGGATACTTCTACCTTCAGCCCCGCCTCGGCCAGCGCCTGCTTGATTGCCAGTGCGATCGATCCAACTTGCGCGCCCGCCTCGCTGCGGATCGCCGCCAGCCGCCCAGTGATCGTGGCATATCCTTCGGGCTCAAGCTGTTCAAACGCGAGCAATTGCATCTCGCGCATATATTCATACATGCCCACTCTCTCGGCCAGCGGCGCATAGATCTCCATCGTCTCGCGCGCGATGCGCAGCCGCTTTTCCCCGCTTTTGATATAGTGCAGCGTGCGCATATTGTGCAGCCGGTCGGCCAGCTTAACCAGCAGCACGCGCAAATCCGCGCTCATCGCCAGCAAAAACTTGCGCAAGTTCTCTGCCGCGCGCTCATTATCGCTCATCGTCTCGATTTTAGAGAGCTTGGTCACCCCGTCGACCAGCCGCGCCACATCGGGGCCAAACAGCCGCTCGATCTCCTCCACCGTCGCGAGCGTATCCTCCACCGTATCATGCAGCAGCGCGGTCATGATCGTTTCCTGATCAAGCTTCAGCTCGGTCATCAGGCCGGCCACTTCCACCGGATGCGAAAAGTATGGATCGCCCGAGGCGCGTTTCTGCGAACCGTGTTTCTGCACAGTGTAAACATAAGCGCGGTTCAACATCGCCTCGTCCGCATCGGGATCATAGGCGAGCACCCGCTCGACAAGTTCGTATTGGCGCAGCATCGTTTGCATAGATGGGGTGCAAGCGCCGCCGGGGGCAAGAGAAAATCCCGCCGCGCAAGGTTTCTTTCATGCAAGGGCTGCTAAGACGAGGCCGGGAAGACACAGATGAGGCGATGAATTCGGTGATGAGCGGGCTGAAATCGCTGATCGCGGCGGCCCGGCTGGGCGATTGGCCCGGCGCTGGCCGCGTGCGCATTTATGGCGCGATGATCCTGCTCGCCTATGTGCCGATGATGGCCAATGTTTATGCGCAAGCCACCGGCACAGCCGGCAGCGATTTCCTTGCCTTCTGGGGCGCAGGTCAGCTCATCGTTCAGGGCGCAGCCGCGCATGTCTATGATCTTGCTGCTGAGCACACTGCGCAGGCGGCCAGCGGCACCGGGCAATTGGTCGCTTATGTCAGCCCGCCGCCTTTCCTGTTCATCACCGCCCCGCTTGGATTGCTGAGCTATCCCGCAGCATGGCTCACCTTTGTGTTGATCGGCTGGGCCGCGTGGTTTGCCATCGCGCGCCATGCTGCGCCGCGCGGAATGGCCATTGCGGTGCTCGCCTTCCCCGGCGCCTATCTCGCCGCCAGCCACGCGCAAACCGGCTTCGTCACCGCCGCGCTGCTCATCGGCGGGGTGCTGCTGCTCGATCGCAGACCTTGGCTTGCGGGCGCACTGTTTGGCGCGCTGGTGATCAAGCCGCATCTGGCGCTCATGGTGCCGCTTTGGCTCCTTGCGGGCAAGCCATTGGGTTCAGGGCGGTGGCGGGCGCTGGCGGGCGGTACGCTTTCCGCCGCCGCACTTTGCCTCGCCTCGTTTGCCGCATTCGGCTGGCAAACTTGGGCCGCATGGCCAGCGGCCTTCGCCGTCAGCCGCGATTTGATGGCGCAAGCCAGCGACGCTGAATTCTGGCTGCGCATGTGCACGCCCTATGCTGCGCTGCGCGTGTTTGCCGGACCAGCGGGCGCAATGATCGGCCAAGCCTCGCTCACCCTCTTCTGCGCCTCGCTCACCATGCTGGCATGGCGGCGCACCCGCAGCGCAGAGGCCGCCGGCGCTATCATGCTCGCCGCCACCGCGCTCGGCTCGCCCTACTTGTTCAGCTATGATCTGCCGTTCCTCATCCAGCCGCTGATGTGGCTCGCAGACCAGGCCCGCGCCAAAGGCTGGCGCGCATGGGAGAAGCCCGCGCTGATCGCCCTATGGATAGCCCCCCTCGCCACCCGCGCGCTGGCCTTGCCGCTGGGCGTAAACCTCATGCCGCTGGCGGCGGCGGGGCTGCTGGTGCTGGTTTGGGGGCGTTTGGGTGCAAATACGAGGGCCGAATCATAAGCCGTAACTCGGCTTGGAAACGCCGCCCCCTTGCTCCCTTCGCCCAAGGCTTAACTGGGGTGTTCGGCCCCAGTGAGAACGCAATCTCCGACACAAGCAAAACCCTGCATCAGGTCCGGGGTGACGGTGGATGGGATTATGGCGCGGCGGTAACGACGCTTGTGCATATCCTCAAGTTCCAATAATCATCCGCGAACGTTTTCCCAAACCTGCGCGCAGCACAAACGCGGCGGCGATGCTCGCGCCAATCGGGATCACGACAAACACCAGCCCCATCAGCATCGTTTCAATCGCATTGGGGTAGCGCGTCACATATTGGTTGAGCGCCAAGGTCATGAAAAACTGCACCGGCCCATGCAGGAAATAAATCGCAAACGAATAGGTCGCGGTGCCATTCAACCACCCCGGCAAATGCGCCTCGGCCCGCCGCAGCATCGCCAGCACGATGGCGGCCGCCGCCAGTTTCTGAATATAAAACACCGATTCCTGCAGTGAAACTGGCCCGGCAAATTCAATTTCGCCAAACAGCAAGCCCGCTAAAACCGCGGACGAAATCACTACAACGCCAGCAAGCAAGGCCAGATGAGCCTCAACCCAGCCCAGCCACCGCTGATAATCTCGGCCCGCCAGCATCCCCAGCGCATAAGCGCCCATGAAATAAATCACCGAGTTTACCGTCACCTCAAGATCGGTGCGCGAAACCACCAGCGGCAACAGCGCGAGCGCAAGGACCAGCCACCGCCCGCGCGGCCGCTCCGCCGCCGCATTCAGCAGCGGGGTGGCCACAAACAGCACCGTTAGAATGGGGATATAATACATCGGAAACAATGATTTGCCCGTCAGAATATTGCTTCCCGCCAGCGCCAAATACTCGGCCGCCGTCCCTTGAAACGGCACAATCTGAAAATCCTCCATCGGCTGCGGCCAGACAATGAGCGAGAATATCGCCGTCATCACCAGATAGGGGCAGATCACATTGAGCAGCTTGCCCTTGAAAAAATCACGCCAACTGCGACCTTTCAGCACAGTGGCAAAGAGCAGCCCGGAAATCAGCGAAAAATAAAGCGTGGCATCATGAAACGCCAACACGCTGATATTGATCAAAGTTTGGTCCGCGCTCGGCAGCGCCATGTCCACCGGGATCAAAAAGTAAATCGCCATCGTAAAGGCATGGATCGCGGTAATATTGATGATCGCAAACCCGCGAAAGGCATGCAGGTGCCTAATAAAGCCGGGATCAGTTGAATGCGCGGTCATGCCAGAAACTTCAAAAATCCGCTTAAAATTGGTCTGCCAGTTCTGGCAAAGGTGCGCTTATCGCAAATCTCAGGTTCTTCCAGCACGGACCGTACGTAGCCGATGAAGATCTGCGGATAAATTGGTTTCCCCGCGCCATCGGTCCAGACCTTAGCGCAGGTCCGCTAGAATGAAGGAAACGGCAACACCCAGCATGATAACCGCGAATATCCGGCGAACGACTTTGGTGCGCGCAGGATCGCTAACCCAAGCCGTGGCTTGGATGCCTGCAAAAACGATGGCGAGATGGATGATCGTCGCGATCACGGCGCTGATGATGGCCAAAACCAGCGCCGCCCTGATCCCAAATGTCGCCCCTCGCATGAATTGCGGCGTGATGACGACAAAGAAAATGTAAGCTTTCGGGTTCAGCAAATTGATCAAGGTGCCCGCAATAAACGCTTGGCGAGCGGTGCTAACTTGTTGCGATCCTACGTTGCTTCTGGCTGCGCCGCGCCACGCGCTGATGGCCAGCCACGCCATCATTGCCGCACCGGCAAGGCGCAATGCAGTCCACAATTGAGGCGCTGATTGAAGCACTGCGGCCAAACCAAGCGCCGCCAGCACCCCGTTGCAGAAAAGGCCGAGCGCGACCCCGCCAACCGCCGCCAATCCAGCGCGCTTCCCATCAGTCGCCGCAATGCCCGCCAGCCACGCCATGTTGGGGCCGGGCGTCAGTTCGATCAGCAAAACCGCCAGCGCAAACCCAAAGGTATCCACTTAGCCACCCCTTCGCGCCCTATCGGCTCAGCGCCCCAATTGCCGGATTAATTCCACCGTCAAGTAAAGCCGCCGGGGCACCGCATCGAGAAACACATACTCTGCGTCGCCCGTGTGATAGCCATAGCCGGGCAGGCCCAGCGCTTCGATCACGGGCACCCCGGCCATCGCCGCATAGCCAGCATCGGTGCCCCCGCCCCACCGCTCTAAAACCGCAATTGGCGCGCCCAAATCGGCGTAGATACCGCGCGCGCGTTCGATCAGCAGGGCGCTGGCCGGCGTCGCGGTAAACCCCGGCCGCTTTGCTTTAACCTCCACAGTCACCAGCGCGCCGGCCAAACTCGATACCGCCAGCCGCGCCGCAATTTCGGTTCGAAACGCATCGGTATCGGCAAGGCTAGCGGTGCGCAGATCGCCATTCAGCACAATCGCATCGGGGATAATATTGCGCACACCGCGCTCTTGGTTGATCATCGTCCAGTTAAAGCGCCGCTTGCCGGGGCCTAGATCGAGGTCGCGCGTCTTGCGGATCACTTCAGCGGCCTCAACCAGCGCGTTGATGCCTTGCTCTGGAGAAGTGCCGGCATGCGCGGCCCTGCCCTTGATCGTCACCGTCACCGTATTGGTGCCCGCCGTGCCGCGCAGCAGCGCCTCGGGCATTCCGGTCGGCTCGAACGACAGCACCGCATCCTTACCCTGCGATAGCGCG
>JBBRXQ010000132.1:0-6559 GCA_038238515.1 Sphingomonadales bacterium
GCTTGAGGCGGAATTGCTGATCCGCCGGAGCGAGACCCAGCGCAGTTTTGTTGCCGATTGGTCGCTCGAAGATGTCGAGGAAACGTTTGAATTGCGCGGCTTGCTTGAAACACGCGCTGCACGGCGCGCTGCCAAGCGGATCAACTGGGGTCAGATCGAGCGGATGCGGATCCACAACGAAGCTCTGCAAAAAGCCGTAGCGGCGGATGAACCCAACACGCAGCTGTTCCTTGAGCATAACCATCACTTTCATGCGATCATCCTGGAAGCTTCGGCATCTGCTCCGCTGACCAGTATGCTGGCCCGAATCGTTGAGCGTCCGATCGTAAACCGCACAGTGCAAAACTTTACCTTCGAGGATCTGCAGCGCTCGTTCCGCGAACATGGCGAATTGCTTGCGGCATTTGAACAGCACGACCCAGCTTGGGCCGAGGCGGTGATGGCCGCGCACATCCGCCGCGCGTTTCACACATATGCCAACGCGCACATGGGCCACCGAATTTCGGATACCAAGCGTCCTTTGGATACAGCGCAAGCGGCGGAGTGAGCCCCCTTGATTTTGTATCCAAAACTGCGATGCTCATAATATGGCCGCTGCATCTATAGATTTTGTCGAAGTCGGCCCGCGCGACGGGCTGCAAAACGAGCGTGAGGTGGTATCCACCGCCGACAAGATCGCGCTGATCGAAAGATCAATCGCTGCTGGCGCGCGCCGGATCGAAGTTACCAGTTTCGTCAATCCCAAGCGCGTGCCGCAAATGGCCGATGCCGATACCGTTTGCGCAGCATTGCCGCAGCGCCCCGATGTGACGTTCATCGGGCTGGTGATGAATGCCAGGGGCGCCGAGCGCGCTATCGCAACCGGCCGCATCGACCAGCTGGGCGCGGTGGCTGTGGCGACAGATAAGTTTGCGATGGCCAATCAAGGCCAGACCTGCGACGAATCAGTCGAAGCGGCCAAGCAGATCATCGCGCTGGCGCGCGCGGCCGGGCTAACCGGACAGGCGACGATCGGCGCATCGTTCGGTTGCCCGTTTGAAGGCGAAGTGAGCGAAGCGCGGGTAGTGGATATGGCGCGGCGGCTGGCCGAGGCTGGC
The DNA here is from genome assembly GCA_038238515.1 of Sphingomonadales bacterium. Lineage (GTDB taxonomy): Bacteria > Pseudomonadota > Alphaproteobacteria > Sphingomonadales > Sphingomonadaceae > Novosphingobium. The sequence goes on from JBBRXQ010000132.1 coordinate 1,098, forward strand.
CCGGTGGAGATCGGGCTGGCTGACACGATCGGCGTGGGCAATCCGGCGCAAGTGGCGCGGCTGGTCAAGGCGGTGCGCGAAGCCATCAATCCGCTGCCAGTGCGGGTCCATTTTCACAACACGCGCGGCACTGGCCTGGCCAATGTTTGGGCGGCAGTTCAATCTGGCGCGCGCGTGGTTGATGCGTCGCTGGGCGGGCTTGGCGGCTGCCCCTTTGCTCCGGGCGCGGCTGGCAATGTGCCAAGCGAAGATGTCGTTTACATGCTTGAGCGCGCAGGAATAGCGACGGGGCTAGACCTCGATCAGCTGATCGCTGCGAGCGCTTGGCTTTCTGAAATCATTGGGCGAAAATTGCCGGGGATGGTGGCGCAGGCACCGCGCTTCCCCCAAGGCGTAGCAACAAAGGAAGCGTAAATGGGTTACCGTTTGGGAGTGGACGTCGGGGGGACGTTCACCGACTTGCTGTTGTTTGATGAAGCGACCGGAGCATTCTGGCGTCATAAAACGCCGTCTACTCCGCATGATAGTTCCATCGGCATCCTAACCGGCGTGACCGCTATTTGCGAGAATGCCAATGTCGATCCCAAAGAGATCGATTACTTTTTGCACGGCACCACCGTCGCCACCAATGCCATGCTTGAGGGCAAAGGCGCGCGCGTCGGCCTGATCACCACCGAAGGCTATCGCCACATTCTGCAGATCGCCCGCTCGTATGTGCCGGGCGGCCTTGCCGCATGGATCATCTGGCCAAAGCCGGTCCCGCTGGCCGCGCTGGAAGACACTGTGACAGTTGGTGGCCGGATTGACGCGGCAGGCAAGGAAGTTCGCCCGCTGGACGAAGCCAGCGTCAAAACCGCACTGACTAAGCTCAAAGACCAAGGTGTGGAGGCGATCACTGTGTCGCTGATCAATGCCTATGTGAACGGCGATCATGAAAAGCGCATTGGCGAGATGGCGCGCGAGATGATGCAGGATGTTCCGGTGTCGCTCAGCCACGAAGTTTTGCCCGAAATGCAGGAGTACGAGCGCACATTGACCACAGTGGCAAATGCCGCCGTCCGCCCAGTAGTGAGCCGCTATGTTTCGAGCCTGCGCGACAAGCTCGCCAAGTCTGGCATGAACGGCAAGCTCTCGCTGCTGCGATCCGATGGCGGGCTCATGTCCGCGCAAAAGGCAGAGGAACAGCCGGTCAATATCCTGATGTCTGGCCCAGCTGGCGGCGTGACTGGCGCGCTTTGGGTCGGCAAGAATTCAGGCCTTCATAATATCCTGACGCTCGATGTCGGCGGCACTTCGACCGATGTGGCGCTGATCGAAAACCTCGAACCGCGCCGCGTGCGCACCACCGAAGTGGGGCATCTCTCGGTGCGCGCATCGTCGCTCGATGTGAAAACGGTGGGCGCAGGCGGCGGATCCATTGCCTATGTTCCCGAGCTTACCAAAGCACTTCGTGTTGGCCCGCAATCGGCGGGCGCTGTGCCGGGCCCTGTGGCTTATGGCAAAGGCGGCGAATTGCCAACCGTGACTGACGCCAATGTGGTCTTGGGCTATCTGCCCGAAAACCTGCTCGGCGGCAGCTTCAAGCTTGACCGTGAAGGGGCGAAGCGATCGGTGCAAACCATCGCCGATGCGCTCGGCATCGATTTGATGGCGGCGGCGCGCGGGATCATCGATATCGTCAATGAAAACATGTTTGGCGCGCTGCGGATGATTTCGGTGCAACAAGGCTATGATCCGCGCCACTTTGCGCTGATGGGCTTTGGCGGCGCTGGTCCGCTCCATGTAAACGCCGTGGCCCGGCTGATGAGCAGTTGGCCCGCAGTATCGCCGGTTTCGCCGGGCGTGCTTTGCGCGCTGGGCGATGCGACAACGCGGATGCGAACCGAGACAGCACGTTCGTTTTCGCGGCTGGCGACCACCACCGATGCGGCCGAGCTGATCGCGATCCTGAATGACATGGCCGATCAAACGCGCGCCGAATTGCGCGCTGATGGATTGGCCGACGGCGCCATCGAAAGCGAGTTTGAGATCGACGTGCGCTATGCCGGACAAGCCTTTGAAGTGCCACTAACGATCACTGCCGAGGCGCTGGAAAGTGACGGCGTTGCCGGGATTCTAAGCCGCTTTGATGAGGAGCATTTGCGCCTTTTTACCTTCAACATGGATACCCCGCATGAAATTGTGAACTTGCGCGCGGTGGCAATGGGCCAAGCGCTCGATCTGCCTGCGGCAGAGCTGCCCAAGGGCGACGGCAATCCAGTGGGCGCGAAAATGCGCGATCACACTTTGTGGATGGACGGCAAGGAGCAGGCAGCGGTGATCTATGACCGTGCCAAGCTGCGCCAAGGTGATGTAATCCCCGGCCCCGCCATCGTTATCGAAATGGATTCAACGACACTGATCGAAACCGGCTGTATTGCCGTGGTCGACCGCGTCGGTAACATCCTGATCAATCCGGCTTGAAGAGGAGGCAAAAACAATGCCCGCAACAATCATCCAGACCAACGCTGTACCATTTGCCAAGATGGCGATTGACCCGATAACGCTCGATATCATCGAGAACGCGCTGCGCAATGCGCGCAATGAAATGGACGCGACGCTAAGCCGCACAGCGATGTCGCCTGGTATCCGCGAGCAGGGCGACGCCTTCCCGCTGATCGCAGATCACGCCGGCCGCATGATCGTGGGCCAGTTCGGCAGCTTTATCGGGGGTTTCCTCGATAGCTTCGATGGCACGCTGGAAGACGGCGACATGATCCTGCTGTCCGATCCATATAGCTGCGGCGGCGCGGTCAGCCATTCGAACGACTGGCTGGTTTTGCTGCCGGTGTTCAAAAACGGCCGGATCATTGGCTACACCGCGATGTTTGGCCATCAGGCAGACATTGGCGGCAAAGTCGTGGGCTCGATGCCAGTAGATTCGCGCTCGATCTTTGAGGAAGGCGTGCGCATTCCTCCAGTGAAAATCTGGAAGAAGGGCGAGTATAACGACGATCTGATGAAGCTGGTGATGCACCAGACGCGCAAGCCCGATTGGTGCCAAGCCGATCTCAATGCCTTGATCGCATCGTGCCGCGTCGCCGCGCGCCGCGTGATCGAAATGGCCGACCGATTTGGCGACGATATCTATATTTCCGCCACAGAGGAACTGCTTGCACGCAATCACCGCGCAATGAAGCAGCTGATCGCAGGGGCGATTGGCGAAGCGCCGGTGATGTTTGAGGACTACATCTGCGATGATGGCATGGGCGCAGGCCCGTTCAAGATCAAATGCACGATGTGGCGCGAGGGCGACCGGGTCGTGCTCGATTTTGCCGGAACCGATCCGCAAAGCCAGTATTCGATCAACTTCCTGCTCAATGAAAACATGTTCCGGATGTTCTTTGGCATCTACATGATCATGGTTTTTGATCCGCAGATCCTGTTCAACGACGGGTTCTATGATCTTATCGATGTGCGCATTCCCGAAGGCTCGCTGCTTAAGCCGGTGTTCCCGGCGGCACTTTCGGGCCGCACACATGCGCTGGGCCGGATTTTTGACATTCTGGGCGGTCTGCTCGGGCAAAAGACTCCGGAATTCCTCAACGCCGCAGGTTTTTCATCGAGCCCGCATCTGTTTTATTCCGGCAATGATGCCAAAGGGGAATGGTTTCAACTGTTCCAGATCGGCTTTGGCGGCATACCGGGCCGGCCAATGGGCGATGGACCAGACGGGCACTCGCTGTGGCCGGGCTTTACCAACGTGCCCAACGAATTCCTTGAGCGCTATTTCCCGCTGATGATAGAAAACTATGAAACGGTGCCCGACAGCGGCGGCGCAGGGCTGCACCGCGGCGGCAATGGAATTCACATGACCTACCGGTTCTTGGCCGCAGGAACCATTTCTGCGCATGATGACCGCTGGTTTGTGCCGCCATGGGGCGTCAACGGCGGCGAACCCGGCAGCCGCGCGCGCAAGATCGTGGAGAAGGCCGATGGCACCCAGATCATCATCGGCAACAAGGTGGACGCCTATCCGGTGGAAGAGGGCGACTTGCTCCATTTCATCACATGGGGCGGCGGCGGCTGGGGCGATCCCCTCGAACGCGCGGCCGATCTGGTGGGCAAGGAAATTGCGCAAGGATTGGTCACCCCCGCCGGAGCTAAGGCTTACGGCGTGATCGCCAATGACAATGGCGTGGTCGATGCGGCGGCAACCGAAGCCCTGCGCACGCAAATGCGCAGCGAACGTCCGCCGCTTGGACTGTTTAACTATGGCCCGGACATCGAAACGCTGCGCGCCAATTGCTTGGCCGAAACCGGGCTCCCAGCGCCGATCCAGCCGGTGTGGCAAACACGGGAAGCGGCAGAATAATCCATGACCATTGCTGACAAAAACCAGGGTGCTCTGAAGGGCATCCGTGTGGTTGAACTGGGCCAGTTGCTGGCTGGCCCTTTTTGCGGCCAACTGCTGGGCGATATGGGCGCTGAAGTGATCAAGGTCGAGCCGCCGGGCGCGGGCGATCCGATGCGGGTGTGGGGGCTTGGCGAAGACAAGGTCAATTGGGAGGTTATTGCCCGCAACAAAAAGTCGGTTTCGGCCAACTTGCGCGTTGCCGAGGGGCAAGAGTTGGCGCGCCAATTGGCGGCAAAGGCCGATGTGCTGATCGAAAACTTCAAGCCCGGTACGCTGGAGAAGTGGGGCCTTGGCCCCGATGTGTTGCACGGCATCAACCCTGGCCTGATCATCGCGCGCATGTCGGGCTATGGCCAAACCGGCCCTTACTCAGACCGCGCCGGGTTTGGCGGGATCGGCGAGGCAATGGGCGGCTGGCGCTATATCGTGGGCGAGCCAGACCGCGCGCCCAGCCGGATGGGCATTTCGATCGGTGACACGCTGACCGCTACATATGGCTGCATGGGCGTGCTCGCGGCGCTCCATTCGCGCACCGCCACTGGCAAAGGCCAAGTGATCGACACCGCGCTTTATGAAGCCGTGCTGCAAGTGATGGAAAGCGTGATTCCCGAATACGACCATTCAGGGATCATCCGCGAACGCTCAGGATCATTTCTGCCCGGCGTTGCGCCATCAAACGTCTATCGCTGCAAGGACGGCGATTTTATGATCGGCGCGAATAATGACGCTATTTTTACGCGTTTTACCAAGGCGATGGGTCAGCCCGAGCTGGCCAGCGATCCGCGCTATGCGACGCATCTGGCGCGCGGCGAGAACCAGATCGAGCTTGATGCGCGGATCAATCGCTGGACTGCCGCCTTGGCAGTGGCCGAGGTTGAGGCGCTGATGATTTCGCACTCGGTACCTGCGGGGAAGGTGTATCGCGCGCCCGAAATGCTGGAGGACCCGCACTTTCAGGCGCGCGAGGCGATCATCGAGGTTGAAACCGAACGGTTTGGCACATTGAAGATGCAGAATGTGGTGCCGCGACTTTCTGGCACGCCAAGCAGCGTGCGCACCCCTGCCC
>JBBRXQ010000133.1:0-6555 GCA_038238515.1 Sphingomonadales bacterium
GATTGGGCGCTGGCACGTCATCTTAAGCGTGAGCTCACGCCTGAAGAAGGCGCGGCTGCGAAGCTGTGGCATACCGAGCTGCAATGGGAAGTGGTCGACAAATGCCTTCAATTGCATGGTGGCGCGGGCTACATGAACGAATATGCGATTGCCCGTGCATGGCGCGGCGCGCGCGTTACGCGCATCTTTGGCGGGACAAGCGAGATTATGAAGGAGCTGATCGGCCGCAAGCTGTGATACGTCTTCCATAACAACGAAAAAGGCCCCGCCAGAACTTTCGGTGGGGCCTTTTCATTTAAATAAAAGTTCAGTTTTTGGCGATCTCATTTTGAAACCGCTTAAGCATTCTAGCTACCCATGTAAACGCGCTTTTCCTTCAATCGCTTCTGGCGAGAGACGGGATGCCTCGGAATATAGCGCTGGCGCGTGTGCCCATCGGTAACATATTCGACCGTCGTAGTTGTTGTTTCTGTGTATGGCTTTTGTGGGGTTGGGACCAAAAAAACGGGCACCATCATATACCCATAAGCGGGATACCCGCCGCTATACGACCCCTGCGGCGAATAGCTGCGAAAGAACTCGGCGCATTCACGCTCGCGACCTTTGTCTTCTCCCTTATCGATGGCCCTTCCGGCCAATGCGCCGACGACCCCGCCAACGATAGTGCCAAGTGTTCGGTTTCCTGATGCCACGCGATTGCCAATGACGCCACCAGCAAGGCCGCCAATCACCGCACCACCAACGCCGTTATCCGGCCGCGCGTACTTACGGCAGCGCTCGACCATATCCCGATACCGCGGATCCTCTTGTTGCGGATAAGGGGCGGCGCCCTGCTGCATCGTACCAGACGGGCCTTGTGGCCAGCCGCCATAAGGCACCGGCGCACCACCTTGATAACCGTCTTGATACGGTGCTGGGTAGCCACCCTGGGGCATGCTAACCGCAGGTTCGTGCGCTAATGCTGGAGCGGCTTCGGCGCAGACCAGCGCTATCATGAGCATTGACGGAAAAACTCGGGCCATTGTAATCCCCTGATCCTGCCGCGCGGCATTGATTCCGTCGACGTTAACAAAGAATTTAGCATTGCAATGGGCAGCCATCCAAGGCTTGTTGCGGCGCTGTCCCGAAACGGGGCAAGTCGGCGGGAAAGGATTATGGGTAAGCAAAAGGCTAACTAAATCTAGCTATCAGATCCGCTCTGCGATCGCTTCAGCCAGTGCCTCAATCCCAGCCGCATCCTCACCATCGAAGCGGGCGAGCCTTGGGCTATCCAGATCGATCACTGCAATCACTTCGCCCATGCGCAGCACTGGCACGACAAGTTCTGAGCGGCTGGTGCTGTCGCAGGCAATATGGCCAGCGAACGCGTGCACATCCTCAACCAGCTGGGTCCGCCCAGTCGCAGCCGCAGTGCCGCACACGCCCGCTCCAAACGCGATTCGGATACACGCGGGCTTGCCCGCGAAAGGGCCAAGCACCAGCTCGGCCTCCTGCACACGATAGAACCCAGCCCAGTTAACCTCGCTTACGAAGAGGGGGATCAGTGCTGCGATATTCGCCATGTTGGCGGTGCCGTCTCGTTCGCGGTCCGTGAGCGCCAGAGCCGCTGCAACAAGTTCGCGATAAAGTTCGCGCTTGGGTACTCCAAGGGTTGGTTCAGATATGTCCATGTCCTAGCTTAGCCCGCCTTGCTCAAGAAATGTAGCATTGCGCACGCCCCGACTCAAAAAATTGCGGCTGTTACTTCCGTGATGCCCATTGCTCCCTAGCCGCGCCGCGATTAGCTAAGGCGATATGACACTCATTCGGAAAGCTTTCATCGGTCTCGCCCTGTTCATCGTCGCGGGCGGTCTCCTTGTTGTCTGGCTGCTGCAGGGAGACACCGCCCAGCACAGTCTAGCAGAAACATCTGGTCCCAGACCGGTGCTAGTCGAGCCGGCAGCGCAGACGTTTCCTACCCTGGGTATCGCCAAACCGATCGGATGGGCGGCGAATGAAGCTCCTGAGGCGATCCAGGGCTTTGCCGTTACGCGATATGCCGACAAGCTTGATCATCCGCGCAATGTCTATGTTTTAGCAAACGGGGATGTGTTGGTTGCCGAAACAAACGGTCCGCCTCAACGCGGCCCAGGCGGGATCACCGGAATGGTAATGGGCTATCTGATGAGCGCTGTCGGCGCGGGTGAACCTTCGCCAAACAAGATTGTGATCCTGCGAGACGCCAATGGCGATGGCAAAGCAGAGCAACGGATTGTCATGAGCAATCCAGCGCTGGCTTCGCCATTCGGTCTCGCGCTGCGCGAAGGCCGGCTCTATGTTGCCAATCATGATGCGGTGGTCTCGTGGCCTTTCAAGCCGGGACAGACCAAGCTTGAGGGTAAGCCAGAGAAGCTGATGGACCTGCCGGGCGGCGGCAACCACTGGGTTCGCAATTTGCTGCTAAGCCCGGATGGGACCAAGCTTTACGTAACAGTTGGATCATCGTCGAACATTGCTGAGAATGGGATAGCGCTCGAGAAAGGGCGCGCCGCCATTCACGAGTATGACTTCACCACCAAGAGCTCGAGGGAGTTTGCCGGAGGCCTTCGCAATCCGAACGGCCTCGATTGGAATCCGCGCAGCGGGGAACTCTGGACCACGGTGAACGAGCGCGACATGCTCGGATCGGATCTGGTCCCCGATTACCTGACCAATGTTCCGCTAGGCGCCCAATATGGCTGGCCTTGGGCCTATTGGAAAAAGAACATCGATTGGCGGGTGAACGAACCCATGCCAGAGTTCCTGCTCGAATATGTGCGCAAGCCCGAGTACGGACTTGGCTCACATGTTGCGCCGCTCGGGCTTGCATTTGCGCGTGGCGGTAATGTCATGGGTGCGCGTTTTGCCAGCGGTGCATTTATCGCGCGCCACGGTTCGTGGAACCGCAAGCCACTCTCAGGTTATGACGTAGTGTTTGTGCGCTTCGATGATCGAGGTAATGCGATGAATGGTCCGCCCGAACCCGTGCTGACCGGCTTCCTGACCAAGGATAACAAGGCGCACGGCAGGCCAGCCTGGGTGGCCTTTGCTCATGATGGCGCTCTGCTGGTCAGCGATGACGTTGGCGGCGTAATCTGGCGGGTAGCAGCAGTCGGTGCCAAGCCCGCGCCGCCAATTGCGCAGCTCGCGGCCACACCGCTTCCGCCAAGACCAAAAGATGGCACGCGTTTTATCGTAACCCCTTCCGCTGACTCAGACCTCACCAAGCCGCAGCTGTAACCGGGTCGTTAGAGCGCTTGGCCTGCACGCCCTGCCAGCTCGGTGATAAATTGCCACGCTACTCTACCTGATCGCGCACCGCGTCGCTTTGCCCATCCTAGCGCATCAGCTTCAATTGCGGTGAGGCTGTAATGCGCGGCATAGCCAGCGACGATCGCTAGGTAATCGTCTTGCGAGCAATTGTGAAAGCCTAGCGAGAGACCAAATCGATCGGCCAAGGCAAGGCGATCATCGATACCGTCGCGCGGATTGATCGGATCATCTTGCTCGGCCAAATGACGCTCGACTATTGCCCTCCGGTTTGAGGTAACCGCAAGCCGAACATTCCTCGGACGCGCTTCCACCCCCCCCTCCAGCCAAGATCGCAGCCGCCGCGGCTCATCACCAGAGCCTGAATCAAAGCCAAGATCATCGAGAAATACAAGAAACTGGCGCTCAACCGATCGCAGTTCGCGCAGAAGACCAGCCAACCCGGCATCAGGCGTTGCCTGAACCAATGCGATGCCTGCGGGGCGTGCTTGCTGTGCATTGCGCACTGCGGCCCGTAACAGTGCCGACTTGCCCATTCCGCGCGCACCCCAAAGCAGCATGTCGTGAGCCGCTGAGCCGCTTGCTAGCCGCAGCACGTTCTCAACCACCGCAACCTTTTGAGCATCAATCCCACGCATAAGATCGAGTGGCGGGGCCTCTAGCATCGCTACTGCGCGAACGTACCCGCCTTCCCAAACATAAGCTGGATGCGCCAACCAATCGGCACCTTTCGGAACGCTTTGTAAGGTATTCTCCAGAGCCGCTGCTATTCGGCCGAGGAGTTCGGTTGCGTTCGTCACCGAGCAAGGGCTTCATCGGGCAATTCGTAAAGCAGCGCGGCGCCCGCCATGGCCGCTGCACCAAGTCCGCGCGCTTCCGGCACAATAGTGCGATTGAAAAACATCGTCACCGCGCGCTTTTCATGGCTACCAGATGCGCGCGCTTGTCGCGCTAATTGCCACCCCGCCACGGCCACCGCACACATCGTCGTAAAGGGAACACTGCCAGCCAATTTGTCGTCAAGCGTGGCGTCACCGTTAGCCATCCATGCTGCGACTGCTGCCGTATCTTTCGCTAATGCGACAACCTCGGGCACATCGTCCATTTCGGCAATGATATCCGCAAGCAAAGCCTGAACCACGCCGCCATTTTCATAGCCAAGCTTCCGCGTAACCAGATCGGCGGCTTGAATGCCATTGGTGCCTTCGTAGATTGGCGCAATCCGCGCATCGCGATAATGCTGTGCAGCGCCAGTCTCCTCAACGAATCCCATGCCGCCATGAACCTGAATGCCAAGGCTGGCGACCTCGCAGCCGGCGTCGGTGGCCCACGCCTTAAGCATCGGCACCAACACTTCCGCGCGCATCTGGGCGGCCTGATCGCCAAGCAGTCCGCGATCAACCTGTCCTGCTGTGTAATAAAGCAGTGCACGCGATCCCTCGGTTAGGGCGCGCATTTTCAGGATCATCCGGCGGACATCCGGGTGTTCAATAATTGGTACAGGCGCGCGGTCGGTTCCGCTTGCGCGTGCTGATTGCACGCGCCCTGACGCATAAGCGCGAGCTGCCTGTAAGGCTCGCTCGGCCACTTGCACGCCTTGGCTGCCCACATTGATGCGGGCCGAGTTCATCATTGTGAACATCGCCTTCAGGCCCTCGTTTTCGCGCCCCACCAACTCACCCACGCACGCGTCCTCATCACCAAACGTCATGACACAGGTCGGTGAGACATTGATGCCAAGTTTGTGCTCGATTGAGGCGCAGCGTAGGTCATTACGCGTGCCGAGCGAGCCATCCGCCTCGACAAGGTACTTCGGCACGATAAACAGTGATATTCCCCGTGAACCGGCAGGCGCACCTGGCGTCCGCGCTAGCACGAGGTGAACTACGTTCTTGGCAAGCTCATGTTCGCCCCAAGTGATGTAGATCTTAGTCCCCTTGATTGAATAATGCCCTGCTTGTGGGCCTTCGGTAATTAGAGTGGCGGTAGTACGCAGCGCGCCAACGTCGGAGCCTGCCTGCGGCTCGGTCAGGTTCATGGTCCCCGACCATGCGCCAGAGATCAAGTGGGGCAGAAACCTTGTCTTTTGCGCTTCGCTGCCGTGATGGTCGAGTGCCTCAATTGCGCCAACCGTCAGTATTGGCAGCAATGTGAAACCCATGTTGGCCGCGCCCAGCGTTTCTAACACGCACGTGGCCAACGTGAACGGTAGCCCCTGACCGCCAAAGTCAGTTGGACCAGCAATGGACCCCCAACCTTGCTGAACAAACGCATTGTAAGCAGTCTCATACCCATCTGGCACGCTGACAACCCCATCGGCCCAGCGCGCTCCTTGCGTATCGCCTATCCGGTTAAGCGGGGCCCATTCGCCTGCAGCAAAGGCCCCGATGCCCTCTGCGATCGCTTCAACCAAATCTGGAGTAGCGGCGGCATAGCGCTCGTGGCTGGCTAGTTCGTCAAAACCGGCTGAAACCCGCATAGCCAAAATCTGGTCTGCTGTCGGTGCAATGAAGTCCATCTCGTGTTTTCCTTGGCATCTTCTTATAACGCCTATAGCGACAAGTGGTGACCGCGATAAAGCCCCCCGTGGTGTTGCCCGCAGACCCTATGGGTATCGCTGTGGCTGTGCAGATGATTCTAGCTGGCGGCATCGTCGCGGTTCCTACCGAAACGGTCTATGGTCTCGCTGCAAGGGCTGATTGTGATTTGGCTGTGGCGCAGATTTACCGCGCCAAGGGGCGACCTGATTTCAATCCGCTCATTGTCCATGTGCCGGATATTGAGCTGGCCGAGCAGCTCGCAGTGTTTGATGATCGGGCGCAGGCGCTTGCTCAGGCATTCTGGCCTGGTGCATTGACGATGGTTCTGACGCGCCGCGAAGCTGCACCTGTTGCCACAGCAGTCAGCGCAGGCTTACCTACTCTTGCGTTACGCTGCCCCGCACATCCAGCCATCCAAGCGCTTCTTCGCGGATGCGGTCTTCCTTTGGCAGCGCCATCTGCTAACCGCAGCGGCGCGGTTAGCCCTTCCAGTGCTCAACATGTTTTAGCTTCTCTTGGTGAGCGTGTTCCACTTATTCTGGACGGTGGACCATGTACTCAGGGGATCGAATCGACGATTGTTGCGCTCCGGCCCGGCGGTGAATGGGCGCTATTGCGCCCGGGGCCAATAGATCAGGCAGAAATTCGCGATATCTTAAGGCGTCCGTGTCAATCGGTCGCATCAAATGCTGCACTCATTGAAGCACCAGGCCAACTCATCAGCCAC
>JBBRXQ010000134.1:0-6546 GCA_038238515.1 Sphingomonadales bacterium
AACCCTACACCGCATGCATCATGCTCGTTTCGCGGATCATAAAGGCCCTGAACCGGCGGAAAACCCATCTCGTAAATCGTCCTGCACCCAAGAGAAAAACCACGCGCATACGAATCGTGATGCCCGAAAGGCAAACATTGTTGCGTCAAGGCTTCCCATGACTGCAGGATTGTTATTTTGCAAGAACGCCCGCCCGATTGCCCTTTGAGCCGGGATGGAAATACGATTGAACGCCGAGGCGGCTGTGGCTCTGGCTAAGACTGGGGCAAACTTTGGTGCTGCCTATCCCGCAACCGATGCCACTGGGCGTCTACGCTCCCCAGGTTTGCGGATCAGGCTCACTCCCCCGAACGAGAGATTCAGGCTTTGGCCGTCATCTGTTTCAATGTGGCAAGCGCCGCGCGCAATGCATCATCTGCATCCTGCGCGCTGGCGTAGGCAGGGCGCGGCGAGGGGATCTGCGCCTTGGCCGCGGTGAACGAGCAGGCGGGCGAACGCGCAGCGGTCTGGCCATTGAAGGATTTTGCGCCAGAAAACCCAGAAAACAGAGACACAGGATCAGCGCCGATTTTTGCGGCCTCGATCAAGGCAGGCGCAGTGGGCGCAGCAGCCAGCAGCGATGCACAACGCTCGGTCAACTGGCTGAGCGCCGGGCTTAGCGCGGCTGGAGGCGGCGATGGTTCGTCATGTCCGGGAACCGGAGCAGCTTCAGCAGCAACGGGCGCTGCGGAGGCAGGCAGCGACGGGCCAGCGTTGCGCCGGTGATCGAGCGCAAGCGCGAGCCGCTCAATCAACTGGACCATACCGAGCCCATTCAGCGGCAATTCGGCTAGCATCTGCTGGGCAACACCGTCTCCGGGGGTAAGCCCGGCAGCGAGCGCCGCATTGATCGCGGCATTTTGCAATGGCGATGGTGCTGGCTCGGACCCCTCGAGTTTGGACACTGAATGCCCTGATGGAGCAACCTCGACTGGAGCAACCTCGACTGGAGTATGCTCATCCGGTGCAAGCTCGCTCAGCAGCAACGGATCCTCATCGGGGACGATCAATTGGTCTATGACGATGCCGGCCGGAGCAGCGGCTTCGGGAGAGAAAAAGTGTATCGGTGAATGCGATGTAACAGTTGCGGGGGCTACAGAGGAGGCGGAATTGGGCTCGCTGTTATCGGCGCCATTGACATCTGAGCCACGGAGAATGGCACCTGCCACCAAGTCTTCTGTCAGCTCAAGCGGTCGGCGCGGCGGCGCATCGGGATGGGCATCGCGCGCACGAACCTTCGGCGCATTATTGTAGGAAGTGTCTGGATTGTGGGAAGTGTCTGGAGCAAAGGTCGGTGCAGGCGCTTGAGCAGCGTTTGGTGATGCCGAGCGACGCAGCGGCGCATATTCGGAACCTGGAAGTCGCTGTTTGGCGCTGCGCCCAAGCACAATCCCGATCCCTGCTCCGATAACACCGCCGATCATGGCCAGCATCAGCGCAAACAAAGCGTGCGCGGTGAAGCCCAGTGGCGGCGCGGTTGCCGGAACGATCGCCGGCAAACCGGTCATCATCACCACGCTGCCTAAAACACGCGAGGAAATCGCAAGGCTGCCAAGCCCAAACAGCGCGGCGCACCAAACGGATGCGAACGCCGGAAACAGTTTATGCGCGCACACCGAAGCGTTTGCCCGCGCCATGGGTCGTTTGGCCTGCCCAGTTTTGGTTTGCCCAGTTTTGGTTTGCCCAGTTTTGGTTTGCCCAGTCTTGGTCTGCCACATCGCCACTTGGTTGGGACCCCACTTTAACGGTTTGCGAATAATGATCGGTTCGCATTTCGCCAAGGGGGTGCTGAAAACTCAGGCAGCTCCCTTTGCGATAGAATAACGTTTGGCTAGCACTGTTTGGTAAACAGAATCATAACGCACTGCGTTTGCGGCCCAATCATGCGTGGTCTCGACAAAGCTGCGGGCGCGGGCGCGGCGCGCATTCCACCCGTCGCGGGTTTCCAGCAAGGAGATCATCGCGGCGGCCAGCCCGGCGGGATCATCGGGCGGAAACAGTGTGCCGGTCACCCCATCCTCGATCAGTTCGCGGTGCCCGCCCACCGCGCTCGCTGCCACCATCTTGCCCTGCGCCATTGCCTCTAGCGGCTTGAGCGGGGTGACTAGCTCGGTAAGTCGCATCGCCTTGCGCGGATAACACACCACATCAACCAGCGAATAATACCGCTCAATTTCGTGATGCGGCACCCGCCCGATAAAGTGGATCGCGCCGCCCGCGCTCGATGCCGCTGCTTGCGCCCGGTGCGCCTCTTCGGCAGGCCCGCCGCCGACCAGCAGCAGCCGCGCGCCGGGAACCGCCGCCACGATCGCAGGCATCGCCGCAATCAAGTCATCCAGTCCCTCGTACGGATAAAAGCTGCCGAGAAAACCAATCACCGGGCCTTGGCCGAGCCCCAGCTCTTTCGCTAGCGCATCGTCGCGCTGTGGCGGTTGGCCAAAGACGCCCAGATCAACCCCGTTGGGCATGATCGTGATCCGATCCGGCGCGGTGCCGCGCGCGATCAAATCATCGCGCAGCCCTTGGCAAATCGTCACCACCGCACTGGCGCTGGCGATCACGTGATTTTCAAGCTGGCGCGTCAGCCAATACTTCGCTGAATTGCGCGTGCCAGTGCCATTTCCAACGGCGGCATCTTCCCAGAAAGCGCGAATTTCATACACTACCGGCAGGCCCAGCCGTTCGCCAGCGCGCAGCGCGGCCAGCCCACCCAGCGCGGGCGAGTGCGCGTGGAGTACATCTGGCCGGAAACGGCGCGCAACCTCCACAATCCTTTCAGCCAACGCGCCCATCTCGCGCCATTCAGCGATGAGCGGCGGTCCTGCGGGCTGGCCGGGTGTGCGGTGAAAGATCAGGCCATCGACCAGCTCGGGCTCGCTCACCGGCGGCGGCCCTTCTTGCCGCTGCCCGGTAATGCACAGCACATTGTGCCCTGCTGCCTGCTGCGCCTTCAAAATAGCGCGGGTGCGAAATGCATAGCCGCTTTGGAGCGGCAGGCTGTGATCGAGGACATGGAGTACGCGGGTCATGGCGATCCTATTGCCATGCGAAGGCTTAACGCCGCGTCAACCGTAACGCGCTATTAGCGTTACATCTTCTCAGGAGACTTGCGCGGCGCATGATCGATATTCTCACCGTGATGTTGCCCCATGTGCTGATGGCGCTTGCCATCTGGCGCTTGCTGGCCCGCGATGATCTTGATCAAGATCCGCATCTCCCGGTGAATGCAGACGTGTTTCGGGCCAAGCGCGCAAAGCCCAAGGCTTCGCAAGCCAAACCGCCTGCTGGCAAACCGGGCCACAGCGATGCTTAATCTGTTTCTCACCCTGTTTGTAGCCGGGTTTCTGGCCGCCGGGATAAAGCGGCCATTTCTATTTGTTTTGGCCTATACCTACATCGACATCGTCGCGCCGCAGAAAGTTACATGGGGCTTCCTCGCGCATGTTCCGGTTTCGCTGATCGCGTTTGCCTTCGCTACCTTGGCGTGGATGGCGGCGGACGACAAAAACGGAAGCCGCTTCTCGCCGCGCCAGTTCGTGATGCTGCTGCTCCTGATGTATTGCGGCCTTACCACCAGCAGCGCCGATTTTCCGGTCGAAGCCGCTGAGAAATGGGGCTGGGTGTGGAAGGCGCTGATTTTCGCGATATTTTTGCCGCTTACCTTGCGCACTAAGCTGCGGATCGAAGCGTTGGCATTGGTCATGGTGCTTTCGATCGGTGTGATTGTGATCGGCGGCGGGATCAAAACAATTGCCTCGGGCGGCGGCGGCTATGGCGAACTGAAGCTGCTGGTAAACGACAACACCGGGCTCTACGAAGGCTCGATCATTTCAGCTGTGGCGATCTGCGTGATCCCGTTGGCGCTGTGGCTGGCCAAACATGGCACGATTTTCAAGCCGAGCTGGATGGTCACACTGTTCGCCTGGGGCATTTGCTTTGCCTGCATCCTCATGCCGATTGGAACGCAGGCACGAACCGGCCTGATCTGTGTTGCGGTGCTGGGCGTGATGATGCTGCGCTCCACTAAGAAGCGGATGACCTATATCTCTTGTGTGGTCATCGCCGGGCTTGTCGCGCTGCCGCTGCTGCCGCACAGCTTCACCGAGCGGATGAACACGATCGGCAATCATCAATCCGATCAATCAGCCTCAACGCGTCTCGAGGTTTGGAAATGGACGATTGAATATGCCAAGACGCATCCGTTCGGCGGCGGCTTTGATGCGTTCCGCCAGAATGAAGTGTCCTACGAAACGGTCAAATCAGACCAGACAAGTTCAAACAATGCCGAGGTCCAGACCCAGCGCATTGTCGAAAAGGGCCGAGCATATCATTCCAGCTATTTTGAGATGCTGGGCGAGCAGGGCTATCCCGGTCTTGCCCTTTGGCTGCTGCTCCATGTGATGGGAGTGATGCAGATGGAGATGCTGCGCCGCCGCTATGCCAAAAACCCGCCGGAGGGCTTTGCCTGGGTCACCCCGCTCGCCGATGCGCTGCAACAGGCGCAGATCGTCTATCTTATCGGGGGCGCCTTCGTTGGCATCGCATTCCAGCCGTTCTGCTATATGCTGGTCGGCCTGCAATGCGGCCTCAGCGCCTATATGGGCCGCATCAGAAGGGTTGCCCCACCAGCCTTCCGCGCACCGCGCAAAACCTACGGCGCAACTGGTATTCAAAGCCTAACGTAAGCTTGCCCGTTGCGCCCGGCTCGCCCCTCGGCCATGAAAGGGCAGCAGTTAAAACAATAGGGATGAGATGGCATGGCAAAAGTAATGGATGCGAACGAAATCGCGGCGTTGGTCGGTCAAGTGATCGGCACATCGGTTTGGGTTGAAATTACGCAGGAACGCATTCAAACCTTTGCCGAGGCGACCGGCGATTTTCAGTTCATCCACCTCGATCCCGTCGCCGCAGCGCAAACCCCGTTTGGCGGCACCATCGCGCATGGCTTTCTTACCCTGTCGCTGATCCCGATGCTCACCGCAGAAAGCGATTGCCCGCGCCCCGCCGGGGTGAAGATGGGCGTCAACTATGGCGGCAACAAAACCCGCTTCATCGCGCCAGTTCGCTCGGGCAAGCGCGTGCGCGGACACTTCAAGCTGCTCGAACTCGTTGAAAAGCGCCCCGGCCAATGGCAGCAGACGATGGAAATCTCGATCGAGATTGAAGACGAGGCGAAGCCCGCGCTGATCTGCGAATGGATCACCCAGTATTTCGTATGACTTTATGTTGTTTATCCGACGTGCTTGCTTGCAGCGCGCAGACGGTTGACCGCTCGGCAAATCGCGTGCGCACAGCCTAACACCTCATCCCGATTGGAACTGCTATGACTGAACTTGCCGGCCGTATCGCCCTTGTTACTGGCGCTTCACGCGGGATTGGCGAGGCGGCCGCGCGATCGCTCGCGGCGCAGGGTGCGCGCGTGATCCTGACCGATGTTGCCGACACGTCGGCCTTGGCCGAGGAACTGGGCGGGCTGGCGCGAATTCAGGATGTGGCGGACGAGCAGGGCTGGATCGATACGATGGCGTTCGCGCGCGAAAACGCGGGTGGGCTTGATATTTTGGTGAACAACGCCGGGCTGTTCTTCGCCAAACCTGTTACCGAAACCACGCTCGAAGATTGGCGCAGGCTTCACAGCGTGAACGTCGAGGGGGTGTTTCTGGGCTGCAAATACGCCATCCCGCTGCTCGCCGAACGCGCGCACCACTGGGCGGGCGGGGCTTCGATCATCAATCTGTCGTCGGTGGCCGGGCTTGTCGGCAGTGCGCTGGTAAGCTGCTACAACGCCTCCAAAGGCGCGGTGCGGCTGTTCACCAAGGGCGTGGCGATGGAAGTCGCACCGATGAAGATCCGCTGCAATTCGGTCCACCCCGGGGTGATTGAGACAGTTATGGGCCGCGATCTGGTATCCCAATTTGCCTCAGCCGGCGGCGCAGGCGAAAATGAAACCCGCGCCAGTTTGTCAAACATGCACGCGCTGGGCCATTTCGGCGTTCCCCAAAACGTTGCCGACGCCATAACCTTTCTGGCCTCTGATCGCGCAGCCTTCATGACCGGAACCGAAATGGTTGTCGACGGCGGCTATACCGCTACGTAAAGCGCCAGTCCGCCCACCAGGGGAAGGGCGTTTACAAAATCTTGTTGGATTTGGCGGCGCGCCGATGCTGCGATTGGCCAGGTGGGGGTAATCGCGCGACCGGTGCGGCGCCTGCATTGCTCCTGCGAAGAGGGGCGCTGCGGGGAGGGCGTGGGCTGCTTCTTGGGCGAGTGACCGGATGGTGCAGTGCCTGACCCGGTTCAGCCTGTTGTCGATCAAAACCCAAACACCGAGGGCGGCTCGCATACCAGCCGGTGTTCCTGAAGCGCTGTGGGTGCAAGACCCGGCGCGCTTCCAAGCAATGATCCATGTGCTGGCGCGGTAAATGCCTGATCAAGACGTTTGGTAACGCCCCACATTAAACCCGCAGCCCGCACCGGTCGCTTTGGTTTTCCGCTTTGTTAAAAGCG
>JBBRXQ010000135.1:0-6544 GCA_038238515.1 Sphingomonadales bacterium
AAACTCTGGAAATCGCAGACCTAGTCTGTGTTTAGCCGTTGGCGCATTTCTTTGCCGGGCTTGAAATAGGGCACGCGCTTTTCAGCTACTTCGACTGTTTCACCGGTTCGAGGATTTCGCCCTTTACGTGCATTGCGTTCGCGCGTTGAAAAGGCACCAAAGCCACGCAGCTCAACGCGGCCACCATCAGCGAGGCGGCGGGCAATCTCATCGAAGAAAACTTCGACGACTCGTTCAATTTCCTCGCTGCGCATGTCAGGACTTTCCTTCGCAAGCGCCTGTAATAGTTCCGATCTTATCATCCGGCAACGTCCCCATAGTCTGCCTGACCGACCCCGGCCAAGGAGGCAAAAGGCCGCACTTTCGCGCCCTTTGCGCGTGCCCTCGCCCATTTGTACAAACAATATGATGCCCGAGTCATGGATTCGATACAAGATGACGCGATGTTAAATAATATTAAGCCTAATCTGAATTGAGCCGCAAATGCTCTGGACTTATCCTAAGGCGCTGAAGCTTATGAGCAATTTGCGGCCATTCATTGCGCAAGAAAGCATTTCGTTCGCGGTGAAGCAGAGCTTCCGCTGCGCCTTTGGCCAGCATCATGCCCACGCCGCGCTGAACCTTAACGAGACCCTCTTCGCGAAAATGTTGATAGGCTTTCGCTACGGTCAGCGGATTGGCTCCCTCGGCAGCGGCAAACGCCCGCACCGAGGGCAGCAACTCGCCCTCTGCGTAGGTGCCATCGATGATAGCGGCCGCAATCTGGTCGCGAAGTTTTAGGTACACCGGGCGAGATTGCTCTAACATAGGGTGATGCAGTGTCATAATACAGCGCATGACGCAACAGTTTGTGATCCGGGGTTGGCTAGCCTCACTTGCCAAGATTTTTCTGCAAAGCCGTGCTGAGTCACCTCTAGGGCGCTAGATTGACGAATGCTCGCGGTCCGCATGCTTGCGTTGCAACGAAGGTCTTCCCATCCCTACAAATGGCGCTAGTGCGTTGAATGTGTATCGCACATGCAACAATGCAGGGTTGAGACGGGGCATATACTTGAACGGAAGCAGACTCGTCCTATGACAAGCGAAACCACGAACGGGGCAGCTAAAGCTCCCAATGCTGGCCTTACTGATGCTGCAGCTGCTGGAAACGCAAGCTGGTTTGGCCATCCACGGCAGCTCGCCCGGTTGTTTACGACGGAGATGTGGGAGCGCTTTGGCTTCTATGGCATGCGGGCATTGCTGACGCTTTACCTCGCCAAGCACTTTCTGTTCAGTGACAGTACCACCGCTGGGCTTTATGGCGGATTCACCGCGCTGGTCTATTTGACCCCGCTGGTGGGCGGATTGCTGGCCGATCGGTATTTGGGTTCGAAGCGTTCGGTGAAATTCGGCGCACTGGTTATGGCAACCGGCTATTTCATTCTTTGCTTTGGCGGCGAAACTGCAAAACCATATGCTCTGATTGATGGTCAACGCTATCAAGTTGCCGTTGAAAATGTCACTGACGGCCCCACAAGTAGCGGCAAGGAGCAGCGGTTCATTGTCAGCGATGCCCAAAGGCTGTTGATCAAGGGTAATGAGGATGGCTCTGTCGCTCTGATCGCAAACAATGGGCAAATCGTACGCACCGTTTCCAAGGGAAGTTTTGAAGCAAACGGCGAGCGATCGCCTTTGTTTATCGGGCTCTTGCTTCTCGGCCTGACGCTGGTTGTGATTGGAAACGGCTTTTTTAAGCCCAATATTTCCACCATGGTGGGCTCCCTCTACCCGGCGGGGGATCAACGCAAGGATGCAGGTTTCACCCTGTTTTATATGGGTATTAATCTTGGCGCTTTGCTCTCGCAGCTGCTTTGCCCGCTGCTCGCCGATACAGTTGGGTGGTGGGCTGGCTTCGGCCTCGCAGCGATTGGCATGGTGTTATCGTGGAGTTTGATCCAGTTCGATGGGGGCCGTCTCGATGGGTATGGCGAGCCGCCCGCTCATCTGATTAAAGACCGCGCCGTGCTTATCTATTTCGGCGCGTTCTTAGCGGTGCCAGTGGTCCTATTTCTGCTCCAGAACCTTATGAACGCACAGGCGGTCGAACCGGGTTCCGGGATCATGGGTTATGTTCTGGCGCTGCCATTGATGGGCCGTCTGCTGTTTGGCACCTTTGTGCTCGGCGTACCGATCATCCTGTATTATGCTTGGAAAACGGGCAGCCGTGCCGAATTCCAGATGATGCTAGCGGCGATGGTGTTGATCATTTTTAACACGGTGTTTTGGACCTTGTTTGAACAAGCCGGTTCCTCGCTCACATTGTTCGCTGATCGGAATACCGATCTGTCGGTCTTTGGGCTGTTTTCCATTTCAGCTGGTCAAACCCAGTTCTTCAATGCCTTTTTTATTGTTGCTCTCGCGCCGCTTATGTCGATTCTGTGGACCAGCTTGGCTGCTCGGGGGCTCGAACCGACCATCCCTGTTAAATTCGGCTCCGCGCTGGTTGGGGTTGGCCTCGGGTTCTTATTTCTGGTGTGGGGCACTCAGTTTGCTGGTGCTGATTTCAAAGTCTCGATTTGGTGGCTGGCTGGGCTTTATCTTATCCACTCCACCGCCGAACTTTGGATCTCTCCGGTTGGGCTCAGCATGATAACCAAGCTTTCCTTGGCGAGGATTGTTGGTCTGATGATGGGGGTTTGGTTCCTATCGATTTCGGTCGCGCAGTATGTTGCTGGGATCATCGCCCAAGTCGCCAGTGTCGCGACTGTTGGCGGTCAGGTTACCAATCTGAAGCTTAGTCTCGATACGTATGCTGGAGTGTTTTGGAACATTGGCCTGATCGCGGTGGTAATTGGGGCGCTGCTGCTCGCGTTATCGTGGCCGATGAAGCGCATCATGCACGGAGTGAAATAAGCGCACCGTGATTTAAGAATGGCCAAGCTGAATCTTCGCCATTGAATTGAAAATGAATGTAAACTTTCTGTCGATCGAACAGTTACTTTTTGCAATTAGATCGTTTTGGCTCCAACATAACATTTGCAATGACGAAACGTAATGGTTTTTCATTTAAAAGATATTGTCTAGCAATAGCTTGCAATTTGGATAGTGGCTGAGAGACTAAGAGGGAAGCGCAAATGGATGTCTACCTCGTTTGGTTGGTGATCAGCATGGGCGCCTTCGTTGGAACGCATTTCCTCCTATCGCACCCTTTGCGCGCAGGCCTCGTTCGCCGATTTGGAACTGGCGGCTTTCAGGGCATTTATTCGGTGGTCGCGCTCGCTACTTTCAGCTGGGCGGTAATAAACTTTGGGCGGACATCCCCCTCGCCAATGTTGTGGGATGGTCAAGGCTTAATTCCATGGTCGCTGGCGACTGTCTTAACCTATGGAGTTGTTGCGCTGTTTCTCGCTTCAGTTATTGGGAATCCAGCCTTGGCGGGTGCGAATGTCTCGGGCCTGTCTACGGTTTTGCCCCGCGGCGCTTTTCGGGTTACGCGCCACCCAATGATGTTTGCCTTCGCGCTTTGGGGGGTAACGCATATTCTTATTGCCCCAGTCCGCGCACGATTGTTTTTTCCGTGGGGGTTATTGTCCTTGCATTGCTCGGCTCGCATTTTCAGGATCGTAAAAAGAAAGCGCTTTATGGTCAGGATTGGAGAGCGTGGATGAAGCGCACGCCGTTCTGGCCCGATCCTACCCAGCTGCGCGAATTGGGTCAGGCGTGGTTTTGGGCATTGCCTGTTTGGTTGCTGCTAACATGGCTGCATCTCCCGATGGCGCAAATTCCTGCTGGAATCTGGCGCTGGTTTGAGCTTCCTTGAGCGGCAAGTTCAAGTGCGATTCACATGCGCGTAGGCTTATACCACATCCCGATGATCCTGACCCATGAGGACGGTTTCTGGCGGTTCTCGGCAAGGAGCGTTCGAAGTGGCGATGTGGTTCATCGTCACGAGAGCGCGACGCAGTCCGAGGGCCGCCAGAAACCGCCCGCAGGGTTGGCCATATCCCGCCTGCTGGACTTCGTCGCAACTTCGCCGCGATGAACCACATCGCAGCTTCGCCCGCTCCTCGCCAGCAGACGGGGTATGGCAATCCTCATGGGTCAGGATCATCGGGATGTGGTATTACCTGAGGGTGGAATTCATCAAGCACTTGCAACCAAGCCATTGTCATGATCCGTGCGGAGATCCACAATGAGATCATGAATGAGATCATGATGCGCGTGGCGACAATCGAAGACCTTCCAGCGCTTAGCGTGGTGATGGACGCGGCCATAGGCCAACTTCAAACGGGATTTCTCGATTCCGCGCAGAT
Source organism: Sphingomonadales bacterium (assembly GCA_038238515.1). Classification (GTDB taxonomy): domain Bacteria; phylum Pseudomonadota; class Alphaproteobacteria; order Sphingomonadales; family Sphingomonadaceae; genus Novosphingobium. The sequence continues at coordinate 4,293 of JBBRXQ010000135.1, forward strand.
TGAATCGAGCCGCGCGGTGATGGGGCTTGATCGCCAGCTGATCGAAGATGGCACCTATTTCATGGCATTCGTGGATGGGACAATTGCTGGATGTGGCGGGTGGAGCAAACGCGCAACGCTCTATGGCGGCGATCACAGCGCTGGCTTACGCGAGCCGCGACTGCTCGATCCCACATCCGAACCGGCTCGCATTCGCGCGATGTATACCGCGCCTGCGTTTGCTCGGCGCGGCGTCGGCGCCGCGTTGCTGGCACATTGTGAAGGAGTTGCTCGCGCTGTGGGTTTTTCCGCATGCGAGTTGATGGCAACGCTCTCGGGCGAGCCGCTTTATCGCCGGGCAGGTTACGCGTTGATTGAGGAAATTGTCGATGCGCGCGGCGGTGCGCCAGTGCCGCTCAAACGTATGGGTAAACCGCTCTAGTCGCAGTTTTGGCAGCGGCCTCGAATTTCGACAACCGGGCGCACGTCGGCAAACCCTGCGTGCTTGGCCGCGTCGCGCAGCGCTCCGGTCAATCGGTCATCGTCGAGGTGCCCGGTCTGCCCGCATAGATCGCAAATCAAGAAGATACAGTCATGGCGGCATCCCGGGTGGCTGTTGGCGATATAGGCGTTTGCGCTCTCGATCCGGCGCGCCAGATTGGTGCGAACAAACAGATCGAGGATCCGGTAAATGCTATTAGCGGCCACGCGCTTGCCGCGTCGCGCGCCTAGGCTTTCGGCAATGTCATAGGCCGATGCGGGCTTGTCCTGGTCCGCTAGTGCTTCAAACACATCGGAGCGCATGTCGGTCCACTGTTCACCCGCCGCCACGAGCACATCGCGCGCAGCATCGATTAGGCTTTCGCCGGCGAAGTCATGGTGGTTGTGAAGGGCCGTCATCGTAGAAGCTTAGAAGAACGCGAAGCAAAGCGCAATTTCGCGATGAGGGCGGTGCGCTTAGCCATCAGCCGGTCGTAAAGTCATTCTTCCATAATTTGGGGAACGTGCGCTTAAGCGCCGCCACCTTGGGTGCATCCCACATCAAGATATAGGGATGGTCTGGATTGCGCAGGGCAAAATCTTGATGATATCCTTCGGCAGGAAAAAAGCCGCGATTGGTCTCCACTTTCGTCACGATCGGGCTCTTCCAGATATTCAGCGCCTTGATTTGCGCGATGTAACCGGCTGTCACGCGGGCCTGTTCGCGGCTCTGCGGCACTACAGCGTTGCGATATTGCGTGCCGCTATCTGGATATTGCCGATTGAGCTGAGTAGGATCGGTACCGACCCCGAAAAATACCTGAAGCAGCTGGTCGTACCGCACGACGGAGGGATCATAAGTGATACGCACGGATTCGGCGTGTCCCGTTTTGCCGTTGCTCACCGTGGAGTAGTCGGCATCGCTACGGCTGCCGCCTTCATAACCCGAAACCACGCTGGTCACGCCTTTAACATGGCTGAATACAGCCTCAATCCCCCAGAAACATCCACCGGCAAGCACGGCGGTCTTAAGCCCGGCAGTTTCGTTGGCTTTCACTACGGCTTCTGGCGCGGCGACCACGCTCTCGGCCTGCGCGGTTTGCATGCAAGCAGCGGCAAGGAGGCTGCCGGTCAACGCGATCGTCCATGCGCGGGCCGACATCATTGTGACACCGATTGCGCAGCCGCGATCGGAGTAGCGCTCGCCGGACCAGCGTTAAAAGTGGCGATCATGCCAGCGCTTCCCAAAAGAAAACCGAGCATAAGCGACTTGAAGAGATCATTGCGTAACAACTTCATCGTAAATTTCCGCTCCTGAGCAGCCAAAGTCTTGCAATGGTTGTCGATGGATGTTTAGCTCTGCTCGCGGTTATGCGCGACAAGAGCCTTCACCCCAAGTTCGCTTGCTTTCGGCCTAGGGTTACTCGCAGCGTAAAAAATTTTGCTAGCCGACTCACGAAACATCCAATCTCAGCCGCTTGCCATCATCGATGTGGTTGCGTCGCGCAAGCTGACCCAGATTGGCGCGTGATCGCTTGCTTTTTCCCGCCCGCGATAGGTTCTATCGACGCCAGCGCTCAGTAAACGGTCCGCTAGCTCGGGCGATAGTAACGCATGATCAATGCGAAAGCCGTGGTCGCGCTGCCATGCACCGGCCTGATAATCCCAAAATGTCCAAATCTGCCCGCGCGGATGGTGCAAATCGATTGCATCGGTCCAGCCATCGTTGAGCAAGCGGCGATAGGCATCGCGCGAATCTGGTTGCATCAATGCGTCGCTAGCCATTGCGCGCA
>JBBRXQ010000136.1:0-6522 GCA_038238515.1 Sphingomonadales bacterium
CGCGCTAGACCCTCAGCCCGGCGATATCGTGGTTGACGCAACGTTTGGCGCGGGCGGCTACGCGCGCTGTCTGCTGGATGCCGGTGCGATTGTTCATGCCTTTGATCGCGATCCCGATGCGATCGCCGCTGCACGCAGTTGGCCCGAAGCATCCACCGATCCGGCCCAGCTGACGCTCCACCCGCGCCGCTTTTCCGAGATTGTTGCATCTTTGGCGCAGGCTGGAATTGCGCAGATTCAGGGCGTGGTATTCGATATCGGGGTCAGCTCGATGCAGCTTGATCAGGCCGCGCGCGGCTTTGCGTTTTCAAGTGACGGACCGCTGGACATGCGCATGTCGCAAGATGGGCTCAGCGCTGCTGATTTCCTCAATGAATCTGCCGAAGATGCGATCGCGGATGTGCTTTATCGGTATGGCGATGAGCGCCAATCGCGCCGCGTGGCCCGCGCCATTGTCGCCGCGCGCCCGCTTTCCACAACGGGTGAATTTGCTCATGTGGTGCGCAAAGCGCTGGGTTATCGGGCCAATGTGAAAGGGGCTGGTGCGCAAAAAGACCCCGCGACCCGCAGTTTTCAGGCGGTGCGCATCCATGTGAACGGGGAACTGGACGAGCTGGCAGCGGGATTGGCTGCTGCCGAACAGGTGCTCGCGCCGGGAGGGAAGCTCGCCGTGGTCAGCTTTCACAGCTTGGAAGACCGGATCGTGAAGCAGTTTCTGCGCGAAGCTTCTGGCGCGACCCCCGCCGGATCGCGCCACCTGCCCATGCGCCATTCAGAGGTTTCGCCGGTGTTTGAAAAGCCTTCCACCGCGATTCGGCCCGGCCCTGCAGAAGAAGCGCGCAATCCCCGCGCGCGCTCGGCCACATTGCGCTGGGCCGTTCGCACGGCAGAGCCAGCGCGCCTCCACCATGGAGCGCTTGCGCCATGATTATGAAAGCGCAGCGTTTTCGCTCGATTGGTTGGCTGGTTCTGCTCGCGCTTTGCGCAGTGGCGGTGATGGTGCTTGCGTTTCGAGTCAACGCGTTGCGCAGCCAGGTCATGCGCACCGAAGCCAAAATCGTCGCTATGCGCATGGAAGAGCTTTATCTGCGGACAGAGTTTGAAACCCGCGCCAACCAGCAACAGCTGCGGGATTGGAACGCGGTTGAATTTGGCTATGTTGCCCCCTCGGCAGGGCAATATTTGGAAAACGAGCGGCAGTTGGCGCAATTTGCTCGGCCCGATGGTCCGGGTGCGCCAGAGCCGCTGCGGGTCGCCAGCCTGGATGATGCTCTCGTCGCACAGGCCGCATTTCCTGCCTTTGTATCTCCGCTTTCAGGCAAGTCGCTGGCCGAGGAAGCGTCTGCGCAAGACGCTCCTGATCTGGCGGATCATGACGCTGCGAAAGCCGCTTTGGCGGTAACGCTCAGCAAAGTGCGTACAGTGCATGAAGGCAGCGATGCCGACGCCCCAAAAGTCGCCAAGTCTCAGGCAAAGCTTGCCCCGAAATCAGTCCTATTGGCTGCTAGAACCGCCGACGTGCCGGGAAAGCGCAAAGTGCTGGCCGCGGCGCAACTAGGGGCGACCAAGCCAAAGACGGCGAAGCAGGCCAGCACAACTTCTGAAGCGCGAAGCTCCAAATGAACACGATGACTGCATCCACCGCGCTCGCTTCGGGCCGGGTTCGCTTGGCCAATGTGCGTCAGATAGCACTGGTCACAGCCAAAATTCGCGCGCTGTGGGTCTTGGCTGCGTTTGTTTTCATCACCTTTATCGCGATTATCCGGATCGGCCAATTGGGTGTTTCCCAAGGTGCGCCCGAACGGACCTCGATGGCGGAGGCGCTGCTTCCTTCGCGCGGAGAGATCACTGATCGCAATGGCATGGCATTGGCGCGTGCCTTTGCGTCCTATTCGCTGTGGTTCAATCCCAAGGCGCTTGGCGCGGCCGGTTCGCCTCTGGTCAAGACGCCTGGGGAAATCGCACGGGCGCTCATGCAAATCTTTCCCGATGCCGATTATGATGAACTGGTTCGCAGGCTATCGGCGAACAAAGGCGGCTATTTGCGCCGCCGTGTGCTGCCCGAGGAAGCCAATCGTGTCTTTGCGCTGGGCGAGCCCGCGCTCGAATTCCCGCGCGAGGAGCAGCGCTTCTATCCGCAAGGCTCTCTCGCCGCGCATGTGCTTGGCTATGTCGATGACGAAGGCAAAGGGAAGGTCGGCATGGAAAGCGTGCTGGAGCAGCGGTTGCTCGATCCCGCGCAGCGTGGCACACCAACTGCGCTGTCGATCGATGCGCGAGTGCAGGGCGCGCTGGAAGACGAACTCGCGCGCGGCATGACAGATACCAAAGCCAAAGGCGCTGCCGGGATGATCCTTGACGTCGATACAGGCGAAGTGATTGCGCTGGCTTCGCTGCCATCGTTCAACCCCAATCGTTCAGATTTGGCCTATGACAGTCTGGTGTCCAACCGCGTTTCGAACGAGCGCTATGAACTCGGCTCCACCTTCAAGCCGATCACCGTTGCCGCCGCGATCGATGCGGGCGTGATCACTGATCTGGCGGTCCGCTATTCCGCAGTGCCTTTCAAAATTGGCGGCTTCACGATCCATGACAGCCACAATCTTGGTGCCTCGCTCAATGTGCCCGAGGCGCTGATCCAGTCCTCCAACGTGGTTACCGCGCATATCGCGGAAAAACTGGGCGGCCCGGCGCTGCGGCGCACGATGATGCAGCTTGGCATGAACGAGCGCCCAACCATCGAATTGCCCGCACGCGGGTTTCCGCTCTGGCCGCGCAGCGGCAATGCTGCTGGTGATTGGTCTGAGATCACCACGATGACCGTTAGCTATGGGCATGGCATCGCGGTCACCCCGCTGCATTTGGCGGCGGCCTATGCCGCGCTGGTCAACGGCGGAATCTGGCGTCCTGCCACGCTTTACAAGGTTGATCCGGCCCATGTGCCCGCCGGTAGGCGGGTATTCCAGGCGTCGACCAGCGCGCGGATGCGGCAATTGCTTCGCATGATCGTGGCCGATGGCACAGGCAGGCAGGCCAATGCCTATGGTTTTCGCGTAGGCGGCAAGACGGGTTCGGCAGAAAAGGCGGGCGGCGGTGGCTACCGGAAAACCTCGCTTATCGCGACATTTGCCGCCGCTTTCCCAATGGACAAGCCGCGCTATGTGGTGATCGCCATGCTGGATGAGCCGCAAGCCACTCAGGCCACCTCGGGCCAGCGCACCGCTGCCTTTAACGCCGCACCGATTGTCGGGCGGGTAGTGCCGCGCATTGGCCCGATGCTGGGTGTGGTTCCCGATGCCACGCGCGATGTCGATATTTCCGACATCAGCCCGCTGGTCCCGCGGGGGGCAGCCGAATGAAGCTGAGCAAACTGATGGCGGCTGCCGGGCTGGCGGCTAAGGATCAAACCGAAGGGAACGTCACCGGATTTGCGATCGATCACCGAAAGGTTGCTCCCGGCACAGTGTTTGGGGCGTTTGTGGGCGCGAATTTCAACGGTGAGAACTTCATCGAAGCAGCGATAACGTCGGGCGCGGTGGCGGTTGTTGCCCGTCCTGAAGCCACCGTCTCGGGCGCAGTCCACATCACAGACCCCGAACCGCGCCGCGCCTTTGCAAGGCTTGCAGCCGGTTTCTTCACCCCCGTGCCCGCCACCATCGCCGCCGTAACTGGCACCAATGGCAAAACCTCGGTCGCCGAAATGACCCGCCAGCTCTGGCGCATGGCGGGGCACCCCGCCGCCTCAATCGGCACGCTTGGTGTCACCACTGCCGATGAAAGCATCTCAACCGGGCTAACCACGCCAGATATCGTTACGTTCCTTTCCAACATGACCGGCTTGGCGCGCGAAGGCGTCACCCATGTCGCCTATGAGGCATCAAGCCACGGCCTTGATCAGTATCGCAACGAAGGTTTGCGCGTGGCGGCGGGGGCCTTCACCAATCTCAGCCGCGATCATCTGGATTATCACGGCACGATGGAGGCCTATTTCGCTGCCAAAATGCGCCTGCTCGATGAAGTTGTCGCGGGCGATGGCACAGCGGCGATCTGGGCCGATGACGCATGGTCACTCCGCGCCGCCGAACATGCCACGCGCCGGGGACTGCGCGTGTTCACAGTGGGCGAGCACGGCGAAACCTTGCGCCTCATAGGCCGCACCCCCACGCAGCTCGGCCAAGTGCTCGAGATTGGCTACGAAGGCACCACCACCAAGCTCACCCTGCCGCTGATCGGCGCGTATCAGGCGGCCAACGCGCTGATGGCGGCGGCGCTTGTGTTGGCCACTGGCGGCGATTCTGTGCGCACGTTTGAGGGTGTGAGCCGCCTGCAACCCGTGCGCGGAAGGCTGGAGCGCGCCGCGATCAACCGCGCAGGCGCGCCGATCTACGTCGATTATGCGCATACCGCCGATGCATTGGTGGCAGCCATCGCCGCGCTTCGTCCGCATGTGAGCGGCCGTCTGATCACCGTGTTCGGCGCTGGCGGAGACCGTGATGAGGGCAAACGCCCAGAAATGGGCCGCGCCGCCTGCGCCGGATCAGACGTGGTGATCGTCACCGATGATAACCCGCGCGGTGAAGATCCAGCGACGATCCGCGCGGCGGTGCTGGCAGGATGCGCCGAAAACGCGCGTGAAATTGCAGATCGCCGCACTGCGATCACCGCCGCGATTGCTATGGCCAGCGCGGGCGATATCGTGCTGGTCGCGGGCAAAGGCCATGAGCAGGGCCAGATTGTTGGCCGCGGCGATGCCGCGCGCGTGTTGTCGTTTGATGATGTTCAGGTTGCCCGGGAGTGCACAGTATGAATGCCCATCCAGCCATGCTTTGCTGGCCCACTGAACTCAGCGACACGCTGGGCATGGCGCTGTGGAGCGCAGAAGAAATCGCGGCGGCTACCGATGGCACAGCCTCGGGCCGGTTTGAGGTTTCCGGGTGCGCGATCGATAGCCGCGATGTGATGGAGGGCGATCTGTTCTTCGCGCTGAGCGGCGAGCAGGCAGACGGTCACCGGTTTCTCGATGGTGCCTTTGCGCGCGGTGCCGCCGCCGCCATTGTCGACCGGCCAATCCCCCAGCCGCATGTGCTGGTGAGCGATACCACCAAAGCACTGGCGCAGCTGGCCTATGCAGCGCGCGCGCGCGCCGATGCCGCGATCATCGGGGTCACCGGCTCAGCGGGGAAAACTGGGGTGAAGGAAGCGTTATATGCCGCGCTAGATCGCGGCAGCCGGGGCCGCGCGCACCGTTCGGTTAAAAGCTTTAACAACCATGTCGGGGTCCCGCTCAGCCTCGCGCGGATGCCTGCGCGCACGCAGTTTGGCGTGTTTGAAATGGGCATGAACCATGCGGGCGAGCTTGCCGTACTCACCCGATTGGTGCGCCCACATGTCGCCGTGATCACCACCATAGCGCCCGCGCACATCGGGCATTTTTCGGGCGAGGACGCGATTGCCGATGCCAAGGGTGAAATATTCGAAGGTCTGCAATTGGGCGGCACCGCGATTATCCCGGCAGACAACCCACATTTCGAGCGTTTGCGTGCCAAGGCTGAGCGCCATGCCGGATTGGTGATCGGCTTTGGCCGCAGCGCGCATGCCCATGCGCGGCTGCTCGATGCGGTGCCTGCGCCCTGCGGCGGCACACTGGTCAGCGCGCAGTTCTTGGGCGCGCTGGGCACGCGCAAGATTTGCTACACTGTCGCTTTGCCGGGTGCGCACTGGGTTGCCAATTCGCTCGCGGTGATGGCCGCCGTGGCTGCCGTTGGCGGCGATCTTGGCGCGGCGGGCTTGGCGCTGGCCGAAATGCCGGGGCTTGCCGGGCGCGGTGTGCGCCATGAAGTGCCCGCGATCGGCGGTGATGGATCGGGTAAAGCGCTGGTGATCGATGAAAGCTATAACGCCAACCCAGCGTCGATGCGCGTCACCATCGAGCAATTGGGCGCAACCCGCGCGGTGCGGCGGGTCGCTGTGCTCGGCGCGATGAAGGAACTGGGCGACGCCGAGGCGCTCTATCACGCCGCGCTGGCTGAGCCGCTGCTGGCCGCAGGGATTGACCGGATCGTGCTGGTCGGCCCGGAAATGGCCGCGTTGGCGAGCGCGCTGGGGAAAAGCAGCGATGCCGTGCTTGCAGGCCGAATCGAACTCGACCATGTTAAAACAACCGCTGAGGCCGCAGAATGCCTCGCTTCAGATGGTCCGCAAGGGGGCGACGCCATTCTTGTGAAGGGGTCGAATTCGGTTGGTCTGAGCGCGCTGGTGCGGGCGCTGACAGCCAGAGAAAATGGATCCCCAAAAAGCGGATCTAGGGAACGTTGAATGCTCTATGTCATGGCGCAGTGGCTGCATTTTGAGGGCTTTGCCAACCTCATCCGCTACCAATCGTTCCGTTCGGGCGCTGCGCTGCTGACCGCGCTTACCATTGGGCTCATCATCGGCCCGCGCTTTATCAAAATGTTGCGTGTTCGTCAGGGCAAGGGCCAGCCGATCCGCGAGGATGGACCGCAATCGCATCTCTCCAAGCGC
>JBBRXQ010000137.1:0-6452 GCA_038238515.1 Sphingomonadales bacterium
GCGATGGCTGCATCAGTTATGGACTTTCATCTTATGGCTATGATGCGCGCGTGGCCGATGAGTTCAAGATTTTCACCAATGTCGATTCGGCAGTGGTTGATCCAAAGAATTTCGCCGCCAATTCGTTCGTTGATCGGAAGACCGATGTTTGTGTGATCCCGCCCAATTCTTTCGTACTGGCGCGGACGATCGAATATTTCCGGGTGCCTAGCGACGTGCTGGTGATCTGCCTCGGTAAATCCACATATGCGCGCTGCGGCATCATCGTGAATGTAACTCCGCTTGAGCCGGGTTGGGAGGGGCATGTCACGCTGGAATTTTCTAATACCACACCGCTTCCCGCTAAAGTCTATGCGAATGAAGGCGCTTGCCAATTTTTGTTCTTGCAGGGCAATGAGCCGTGTGAGGTCACTTATGCCGACCGCGCGGGCAAATATATGGGCCAGCGCGGGGTGACCCTGCCAAAGCTATGAAAACCAGAAACAAAACTAAAGAGGATTGGGATATGGATAAGGCAGCACGTCCGTTTGATATCGTCGTTTACGGCGCCACTGGCTATACCGGCAGGCTCGTTGCTGAATACCTGGCGCAGGCTTACGGGCAGTCAGGACCGCGCTGGGCGATGGCCGGACGTAGCGTAGCAAAACTAGCTGAAGTGCGCGATCTGATTGGCGCGCCCAGTGACACGCCGCTGATCGTCGCGGATTCGAGCGATCTGGCGAGCTTGGCTGCCATGGCAGAGCAGACGCGGGTCGTTGTCACTACGGTGGGCCCATATCAACTGTATGGCGCGCCTGTGCTCGCCGCTTGCGTTGCTGCAGGCACGGACTATGCCGATTTGTGCGGCGAACCGGCATGGATGCGCCAAATGATCGACATGCATCACGCCGAGGCTCAGCGCACCGGCGCACGCATTGCCTTCTCCTCAGGTTTTGATTCGATCCCGTTCGATCTGGGCGTGCTGATGCTGCAAAAAGAGGCGCAGGCCCGTTTTGGCGCGCCGATGCCGCGTGTGAAGGGCCGCGTCCGCGCGATGCAGGGCAAGTTCTCGGGCGGAACCGCCGCAAGCCTCAAGGCTAGCATGACTGCGATGGCCGCCGATCCCAGCCAGATCCCGATCATGGCCAGCCCGTTCGGCTTGACCCCCGGCTTTGAAGGGCCTCCTCAGCCCCGGGGAGATAAGCCTATGCTGGATGCGGCCACCGGCAGCTGGGCGGCGCCGTTCATCATGGCGGTGATCAATAGCAAAAACGTTCACCGCACGAATTTTCTGCTGGGTCATCCTTATGGCGCTGATTTCAGCTACGACGAAATGATGCTGACTGGGCCGGGCGAGCAGGGCAAGGCAATCGCCGAGCATGTGGCTATCACGCCCATGATTGGGACACCCGATGATCCAGCGCCGGGCGAAGGCCCAACCAAGGAAGAACGCGACACTGGCTTTTATGATGTGTTGTTTATTGGCGAGATGCCGGACGGCCGCGCTTTGCGGTATGGTGTCAAAGGGCGCTATGATCCAGGCTATGGCTCAACGAGCCGGATGATTGCCGAAACCGGCATTGCGCTGCTGGCTTGCACTGCGCCGGGCGGGATCGCCACCCCCGGCGCGCTTATGGGCGAAGCGCTAGTGAAGCGTCTGCGTGATCACGCAGAGATCAGCTTCGAGGTGGAAGACTGAACAGTAGCGTCAGGGTGTGCTGGGCACGGGCAGCTTGCGCCTGAGCGATGCGACGCAAGCCGCGCGGTCGACATCGCGCCCGTCACCGCGCCGTGCGTCCACATATGTCGCAATTGCCCGGCCGCCGCGCGTGCCTTCATAAAGATAAGCGTCAAGAACGCAGCCAGGACCGCTCCATTGCAATTTGCGCGCGTCCTCGTCTCGAATATCCAGGCGGGGCGCGCCGAATAAGCGCGTTAACTGCTCTGCATCCCCGCCGATCACCCCTTCCAGCCCAGGCGTTGCTTGTACCAGCGCCGCTGGGCGCGGCGCTGGCAAATTTGGGCGCATCGGCGACTTTGTTGCGATACGTACTGGAGCCTTGGTGGCTGCGCCTGTAGGCCTTTCTGGCGCGCTAACGCAGGCTGGCACCGCGAGCACTGCAAGAAACAGGAGAGCAAAGCGTGAGGTCATCTCATTGCGATTCGCCTGTGCTCGTCCCTGTGTCAATGACCCTGCGACACAGCGTTGCGCTTGGCCTAATGGGTCGCTAGGTGCATCACCATCTAGTCAGGGCAAGGAATTCGATCTTGAGCGCAGATCTAACATTTGATGTCATCGCCATCGGCAACGCGATCGTGGATGTTATGGCCCCGGCGAGCGATGCTGATATCGAGCGGCTGGGTTTGGCCAAGGGCGGCATGACCCTTGTTGATACTGCGCGCGCGCAAGAACTTTACGATGCGATGGGTCCGGCACGCGAGATATCTGGCGGATCGGCCGCGAACACATTGGCAGGCCTTGCTGCGCTCGGCGCACGCTGCGGTTTCATCGGTCAGGTGGCGGATGATCAGCTTGGCGAAGTGTTTGCGCACGATATCCGCGCAGGCGGGATTGCGTTTTCCACCCCCTTGCGCGGGGCACAACCGCCAACCGCGCGCTGCCTCATCTTCGTGACGCCCGATGGTCAGCGCACGATGAACACATTTCTTGGTGCCTCACAGCATCTGCCAGCCGCCGCGCTTGATCCAATCGCAATTGCTGCATCGAGCGTGCTCTATCTTGAAGGTTATTTGTGGGATCCTGAAGAGCCACGCCAGGCGATGCGCCGCGCTATCGAAGCAGCGCGAAGCGCTGGGCGGCAAGTTGCCTTCACATTGTCAGATGCGTTTGTGATCGCGCGCCATGGCGATGATTTTCGCGCGCTGATTGAGGCAGGACAGATCGACATCCTCTTTGCAAATGAACACGAACTTGCCGCGTTGACAGGGCAAGAAGATTTTGAGGCTGGCATTGCGATGCTTGCTCCCAAAGTAAGCACACTAGTGGTCACACGGAGCGAAAACGGCGCTTATGCCGTCTCCGGCAGCAAACACGCGCACGTTGCGGCTGAACCAGTGGCCCAAGTGGTTGATACAACGGGCGCGGGCGATCTTTTCGCAGCGGGCTTCCTGTTCGGCCACGTTCGCAGCCGTTCTTTGGCTGAATGCCTGCGGCTCGGCGCGGTGTGCGCAGCTGAAATCATCTCGCACTATGGCGCGCGCCCAGAAGCTGATTTGCAAGCTTTGATCGCGAAAAAAATGGGCTAACTTGAAGTTTCTCCAAGCAAGCGCGCCAAACGAGCGCGAAGTTCGGGCAGCACCTCCTCTTCAAACCATGGATGGTTCCGCATCCAGATCACACTGCGCCATGCCGGGTGAGGCAACGCCAGCATGGCGCCCGATGATGCGGCCAATTTGCGCACCGCCTCGGCCATCCCGGCATAGCGGCCTTTGGGCAAATAGCGCGCTTGCGCATAAGTGCCCACCAGCAAGGTCAGCCGATCTGGCGGAAGCACGGCCAACAACCGTTCATGCCATAAGGGTGCGTATTCCTTCCGCGGAGGCAGATCGCCGCCTTTGCGCGAGCCGGGATAGCAAAAACCCATCGGCATGAGCGCAATCTTCGCGGCATCATAGAAAGTTCCTTCGGAGACCCCGAGCCAATCGCGCAGCCGCGCGCCGCTATCATCATCCCACGGCACGCCCGAGGCATGAACCCGCGCACCGGGCGCTTGCCCAATGATCACAACTTTGCTCGTTTCGGAAAACTGCAAGACTGGCCGGGGCGCAAAGCCCATTGCCGCTTCGCACACGGTGCAAGCGGCAATGGCGGTATGGAGCGGCGAAGCGCTGTTGGTCATCGGCATTGGCCTTCCAACTAGTTCGCCTGACGTCTAGAGTGTTGAGTCTACCCGGCTAAGCTCGCGCCCTGCGATGTCATCACGCCAGAAGCCATCCGCGTAACGGATTGCTTCTAACGCACGGTAGGCTTTTTCACGCGCTTCTCGAACGGTTTTTCCGCAAGCACTGATATTGAGCACACGGCCGCCATTTGCCAAAAGCACGCCGTCGGCCGAAAGTGCCGTACCGGCTTGAAATACAAGCACTCCAGTCGCCTCAGCTGTGGCAATGCCCTCGATCTGCCCACCATTGGCCGGCAGCCCGGGGTACCCTTTGGCTGCGATTACCACGGTGAGCGCCCGATCAGCCATAAACTTGGGCGGCGCGATGGCGGCAAGGCGGTCTTCGGCACAGGCCATCAGCACTTCGACCAAATCGCTCTGAAGTCGCATCATCAGAACTTGGCATTCGGGATCGCCGAAGCGGCAATTGTATTCAATCAGCTTGGGCCCCTCGGCGGTTAGCATCAGCCCGGCAAAGAGCACGCCCGAATAGGGCATACCCGCATCTGCCATTGCTTTAATGGTGGGTGCGATGATCCGCGTGAGGGCTTCCGCTTCCAGCGCAGGTGTGAGCACGCTGGCGGGGCTATATGCACCCATTCCGCCGGTGTTGGGGCCAGTATCGCCATTGCCAACACGCTTGTGATCCTGCGCCGAGCCGAAAGCCATAATTGTGGCCCCATCGGTTATCGCAAAAAAGCTCGCTTCCTCGCCCTCCATAAACTCCTCGATCACCATCTCCACGCCTGCCTCGCCGGATGATCCGGCAAACATGGCGGCCACGGCCGCTTCGGCCTCATCCATTGACATCGCGACGACGACGCCTTTTCCAGCCGCCAGCCCATCGGCCTTGATCACCACCGGTGCGCCAAACCGGGTCAAAGCATCGCGGGCTTCAGCTGCAGATTTGGTGCGGACGTAGCCCGCAGTAGGGATGCCAGCGCGCGCGCACATGTCCTTGGTAAAGCCTTTCGAGCCTTCAAGCTGCGCCGCCGCTCGGCTCGGTCCAAACACTGTAAAACCCGCCGCGCGCAAAGAATCAGCCAGCCCGTCCACCAGCGGCGCTTCGGGTCCAATTACGATCAGGCCAACACCGCAGTCACCGCAAAAGTCGATCACAGCAGCATGGCTGGTCAAATCCATTTCAAAGCATGCGCCCAGTATGCCGATTTCGTCGTTCCAGTCGCGCCGCCTATTGATTTCGTCTATAACGGCGGCAATTCCGGGATTACCCGGCGAAGCCCACAGCGTTTCGCATTGGGGCGATTGCGCCAGTTTCCAGGCAAGGGCATGTTCACGCCCGCCCCCGCCCAATAGCAGGATATTCATGGCTTTCCCTTCCGCGCCTCAAACTAACAGTGACCTTGATGACGATATCAATGCTGGTGGGCTGTTAGCGAGGGAAGCTGCGGGCGACAACGCCCCTGCGCTTTCGATAACCGAGATATCCGCTTTGCTGAAACGTACAGTGGAGGAGCGTTTCGGCCACGTACGCGTGCGCGGCGAGCTTTCGGGCGTTAAGCGCGCGGCCTCCGGCCACCTTTATCTATCGCTCAAGGATGAAAATGCGCGGCTTGATGGGGTGATGTGGCGCGGCAGTGTCCAGCGGCTAGGCTTTTTGCCCGAAGACGGTGTGGAAGTGATCGCGACCGGCAAGCTCACCACGTATCCTGGTCGCTCTAACTACCAGATCGTCATCGATCGTATGGAAATTGCGGGCGAAGGCGCGTTGCTCGCGCTGCTAGAAAGGACCAAGGCGCGTCTTGCTGCTGAGGGTCTCTTCGATATATCGCGCAAACGTCCCTTGCCTTATCTTCCCCGCGTTATCGGCGTGGTGACGTCACCCACAGGCGCAGTAATCCGCGACATTCTACACCGTTTGCGCGATCGTTTTCCCAGCCACGTCGTTGTTTGGCCTGTTCTGGTGCAGGGGCAAGGTGCCGCAGCACAAATCGCGGCGGCGGTTCGCGGCTTTTCGGCGCTTGAGCCGGGCGGTCTGGTGGCGCGCCCCGATCTGGTGATTGTTGCGCGGGGCGGCGGCTCGATCGAAGACTTGTGGTGCTTTAATGAAGAAGAGGTGGTGCGCGCAATCGTCGCTTCCACGATCCCGGTGATCAGTGCAGTGGGCCATGAAACCGACACCACGCTGGCCGATTTTGCCGCCGATATGCGCGCGCCCACACCGACAGCAGCGGCGGAAATGGCCGTGCCGGTGCGCGGAGAGCTGGCCGCCGCCCTCGCCGATCTGAATGCACGCCAACGGCGCAGCGCGGTTCGCCTGTTAGCCCAAGCGCGCGAACGGCTGGATCAGCGCGCGGAACGTCTGCCGCCGCCGTTAAATCTGCTGCAGCGTCACGCGCAGCGGCTTGATGATCTAGGAGAACGCCTGCGCCGGGGGCTGGTGCATCGAACCGAACTTGCCAGAGCGGCGCTTGACCGCCACGGCGCGGCATTGCGCCCTGCCTTGCTTGAGGCGCGCCTGCGCCGCGCGCGTGAGCGGCTGGCAGTCCAGCGTTTGCGGCCCGAAGCGCTGTTGCAGCGAGTCGCGGCGCTGCACGACCGAATCGACGC
>JBBRXQ010000138.1:0-6444 GCA_038238515.1 Sphingomonadales bacterium
CTCGGTCTGTACCAGCACGAACGAGAGCCGTTTGCGCGTGCCGGGCACATATTCCAGCGCCCGCGAATAGCGCGTGTAAAGCTGGACCCCCGAGGTGAATGTTGGTGTCGCATCGGTCACGCCTGTGATGATCGCGCGGCGGTCGTTCAGCTCCAGCCGGGTCCCGCTGACCCCTGTTATGCGACCGAACAGCTTGTTAGCCCCCACTCCATCGATGATCACGCTATCAGGCTCCGCCAATCCGTCGCGGGTGCCCTCGATCATCCGGCGGGGCAAGCCGATCAGCGTTGCATCATCCAGCCCGATCACGTTAACGCCCTCAATATGGCCCTCGGGCGTGCGGATGGTCGCGTTGGCGCACAGCAACGGCGCGGCATAAGCCACTCCTGGCACCCCGCGCACCCGATCAAGCGCGGTGGCGGGCATCGGCAGGGTAACATCAGGTGTGCGGCCGACAGCATCCATGACCCAGATATTTGCGGTCGGCACGTCATATACCGCTGAAGCGCCGCGCATCAGAAGATTGACGAAAATCGTGAGCTGCTGGGTGATCAGCAGCGTTGAAAAGGCCACGCCGAAAACGAGACCGAAGAACTTGACCCGGTCACCGGTCAACATGCGGATCGCGACCCAGTTCATGCGCGAACGCCATTGCTATGTTCGTTAGCGGCGCGGATGCAGTTGTCGGTGAAGCAATTGCCGGTTTGGATTGAGCAGGCGCACATAAGGATCGTTATCTCGATTTCAGCACGTGAGTGGCATTCACCTTGGCCTAGTCAGCCTGATGCGACGCTCTGATGAAAGCTATATTGCTCGTGTCAGAATTTACGGTATTGGGACTTTGGTTGCAATTAGAAACTCATTTTGGGGCGACTGTCTCCCCAAAGGGAAAGGCTGGATTTGTGCCAATGGACACACTTGCTCAGACAAATCGGATTGGGCGTTTAAGACCATGGTGGGCGCGGCAAGGATTGAACTTGCGACCCCACCCGTGTGAAGGGTGTGCTCTACCACTGAGCTACGCGCCCGCGCGGCCATCACTGGGCCAAGCAGGGGTGCGCGTTGCCATGCGCGCGCTAGATTGACAAGTGGGGGGATCAAGATATCTGCGCTGCACATGACCGACGAAAATCCATTGCCCGAACAAGCGCCAGAATCCGTGCCAGAATCCGTTTCCGAACCCGCACTCGCTCCCGTTGAGACGGTGCTTGCCGCTGCCTCGGGCGACTTGCCACCAGATCGGCTGGCCATCAATCCGCGCAGCCCCTATTTTGAGGCAGAGAAATTGCAACGCGGCATCGGCATTCGCTTCAAAGGCGTCGTGCGCAAGAATGTTGAGGAATACTCGATTTCCGAAGGCTGGGTGCGGGTTCAGGCGGGCAAATCGATGGACCGCAAAGGCAATCCGCTGACATTGAAGCTGAGCGGCGCGGTTGAGGCATGGTTTGAAGATCTGGGCGAGGATGCACCTGTCGCCAAGTTGGGCTGAGCACTGCCAAATCAGCTGCTCCCCCGCGACGGCGGGGGTCTCGGGCAGGCGCACGGTGTTGTTCCGGCATGAAGTCCCCGCATCCGCGGGGAAGCGACACTGTCGTTAGCTTCAATCCGGCAATAACTTCACCCTGTTGCGAGCCGCCAATTCCGTTAGCCAGTCTTTGAAGGCGCGAACCCGGCCCAGCGCATGGGTATCTTTGTGCGTCACCAGCCAAAATGAGCGCATGATCCGCCGCTCGGGCAGCACCGCCACCAGCGAGGTATCGGCATCGCCGATAAAGCACGGCAGCACGCCGATCCCGGTGCCCGCCGCGATCAGGCGGTGCTGCGCGTTGATCGATGACGAGCGCACAGTGGCGGCGAGGCCCGGCTCGATCTCAGCCAGATAGCGCAGCTCGGGCGCATAGAGCAGATCGGGGACATAGCCGACGAGCGGATGGCCCTGCGCCAGTTCGGCGGTCCGCCGCACCGCGCCATTTTCGGCCAGATAGTCGCTGCTGGCGTAGAGCCGCAGCGCGTAATCGGCCAGTTTCCCGGCGATCACTGGCCCCGCGCGCGGGCGCGACAAGGTGACCGCAAGGTCTGCCTCGCGCTTTGACGGGCTAAGAAATCCCGATGACGCCACCAGATCAATCACCAGCCGGGGATGCGCTGTCGTGAACGAACGCAGCGCCGGCGCGACGATCCAGCTAGCAAACCCTTCGGACAGGCTGACCCGCAGCAGCCCCGCTGGACCATCGCCGCCATGCTCGGCGATCCGGCTGGCAGCCAGCTCCATCGCCTCCACTTCGGCCAGCATCATCTCGCCCGCCTCGGTCAAAATCTGACCTTCGCGCGTCTGTTCGAACAAGGTTGTGCCAACGCGCACTTCAAGCCGGCGCAGGCGGCGGCCCATGGTGGTGGCATCAACGCGCATGGCCGCGGCCGCGCGCGCCAATTGGCCGCTGCGCGCGATGGCCAGAAAGGCCTGATAGTCATTCCAATCGGGAGGCTGCATATACGCATGGCGGCATCGCATTTTCGCCTGTTGCATGCAACCCGCTGCGGGTTCACGGAACTGCCAACGCGTTTTGTCAGAAGAGGAATAGCCATGCGCCAGATCGATCATTTCATTGTGGGCGGCGGCGGCAGTTCGTCTTCGCGCAAGGGCGATGTGTTTGATCCCAATACCGGCGCGGTGCAGGCGCAAGTTGCACTGGGTGATGCGGCGGTGCTCGAACGCGCGGTGCAAGCAGCATTGGCGGCGCAACCGGATTGGGCCGCGGTGAACCCGCAGCGCCGGGCCCGCGTGATGTTCGAATTCAAGCGGCTGGTGGAAGCCAATATCGACGAACTGGCGCGGCTGCTTTCCGCTGAACACGGCAAGGTGATTGCCGATTCTCGGGGCGATATCCAGCGCGGGCTCGAAGTGATCGAATTTTGCTGTGGCATTCCCCATGTGTTGAAGGGCGAATATACGCAAGGCGCGGGCCCCGGCATCGATATCTATTCGATGCGCCAACCAATCGGCATTGGCGCGGGCATCACTCCATTCAACTTTCCGGGAATGATCCCGCTGTGGATGTCGGGCGTGGCGATTGCCACGGGCAATGCCTTTATCATCAAGCCTTCCGAACGCGATCCTTCGGTGCCGGTGCGCTTTGCCGAATTGTTCATTGAGGCGGGACTGCCCGAGGGCATCTGCCAGGTGGTGCACGGCGACAAGGAAATGGTCGATGCGATCCTCGATCATCCGGCAATCGGGGCGATCAGCTTCGTTGGCTCGTCCGATATCGCCCATTATGTTTACAACCGGGGCGTGGCCGCCGGCAAGCGTGTGCAAGCGATGGGCGGGGCTAAGAACCACGGCATCGTGATGCCCGATGCCGATCTTGATCAGGTGGTAAACGATCTGGCGGGCGCCGCATTCGGTTCTGCCGGTGAGCGCTGCATGGCGCTGCCGGTGGTGGTGCCCGTGGGCGATGAGACCGCCGAGCGGCTAAGGGCCAAGCTAATCCCCGCAATCGAGGCACTGCGCATCGGCGTTTCCACCGATGCCGATTGCCATTATGGCCCGGTCGTGACCGCCGCGCACAAGGCGAGCATCGAACGCTGGATCGGCCGCTGCGCCGAAGAAGGCGGCGAACTGGTAATCGACGGGCGCGGCTTCACGCTGCAGGGCCACGAGAACGGCTTTTTCGTTGGCCCCACGCTGATCGATCACGTGACCGCCGATATGGAAAGTTACAAGAACGAAATCTTCGGTCCGGTGCTGCAAATCGTGCGTGCCAAGGATTTTGAAGAGGCGCTCGCGCTGCCGAGCAAGCATCAATATGGCAACGGCGTGGCGATCTTTACCCGCAGCGGCAATGCGGCGCGCGAATTTGCCGCGCGGGTCAATGTTGGCATGGTCGGCATCAACGTGCCGATCCCGGTGCCGGTGGCGTATCATACCTTTGGCGGATGGAAGCGCAGCGCCTTTGGCGATACCAACCAGCACGGCATGGAAGGCGTAAAATTCTGGACCAAGGTCAAAACCGTAACCCAGCGCTGGCCCGATGGTCTGCCTGATAGCGGGAATGCTTTCGTTATCCCGACGATGGCGTGAAGGATGCGGCTTGCGCTCTTGCCCTTTATCGTGCGCGGCACATGGAATACATGAATGAAACAGCGTGTAAGCAGTGGTTCGCCGATGGAGCCCATACTGGGATTTTGCCGGGCGGTGCGCACGGGCAAACAGATTATGGTGGCTGGCACCGCTGCGATTGAGCCTGATGGCAGCTCAACGCAGGGCGATGCCGCGGCGCAAATGGAGCGGTGCTGCGCCATCATTGCCAAAGCAATTGAAGAACTGGGCGGGGATATTGCTGATACCGTGCGAACCTGCATCTATCTAACTGACCGCGCCGATTTCGAAGCTGTCGCAGCTGTTCATGGGAAGTGGTTTGGCGGTGCTCGCCCCGCTACGACAACAATCATCGTCTCGGGCTTTATCCGCCCCGAATGGCGCGTGGAACTGGAAGCGGAAACGATGAGCCTATGACCCAATTCGACCTTACCGACGACCAGCTGGCCATTCAGGATATGGCGCAGCGCTTTACCGCCGATGCGATCACGCCGTTTGCCGCGCAGTGGGATGAGGATCACACGTTTCCGCGCGATACGATTAAGGCGGCGGCGGATCTAGGTTTTGCGGGAATTTACGTCAGCGAGGAAAGCGGCGGGATCGGGCTGGGGCGGCTGGAAGCGGCGCTGATCATGGAGGCGATGGCCTATGGCTGCCCCACCACCAGCGCGTTTATCTCGATCCACAATATGGCCGCATGGATGATCGATTGCTTTGGCGGCGCAGAGGTTAAGGCGCGCTATTTGCCAGGCCTGATCACGATGGACCTGATGGCGAGCTATTGCCTGACCGAGCCGGGTTCGGGTTCGGATGCGGCGGCATTGCGCACGAGCGCCCGCATTGATGGCGATCATTACGTTGTCAATGGCACCAAGCAGTTCATCTCGGGCGGCGGGGTGAATGATATCTATGTCACGATGGTGCGCACCGGAGTTGATGGACCCAAAGGCATTTCGTGTCTGGTAATAGAGAAAGACATGCCCGGCGTTAGCTTTGGAGCGCCCGAGCGCAAGCTGGGCTGGAATGCCTCCCCCACCGCGCAAGTTGTGTTTGAAAATGTGAAAGTGCCGGTGACTAACCGCGTTGGCGCGGAGGGCGATGGGTTTCGCTTCGCCATGGCGGGGCTTGATGGCGGACGGATCAATATCGGCGCGTGCTCGCTTGGTGGGGCGCAGCGATGCCTTGATGAGGCGATCCGTTATTCAAAGGAGCGCAACCAATTTGGCCAGCCGATTGCGGAGTTTCAAAACACCCAGTTTGTGCTGGCGGATATGGCGACCGACCTAGAGGCCGCGCGCGCGCTGCTCTATCTCGCCGCCGCAAAAGTAAGCGCCAATGCGCCTGATAAGACGCGTTTTTCGGCGATGGCCAAAAAGCTGGCGACCGACAACGGCTCGTCGATTGTCGATCGTGCGCTGCAAGTATTTGGCGGCTACGGCTATCTCAAGGACTATCCCATCGAGCGCTTTTGGCGTGATCTGCGCGTCCATCGCATACTTGAAGGCACAAACGAGGTGATGAAAATGATCATCGGCCGCGATCTGCTGCGCCAATGATTGCTAACCGCCTCGCCATGGTCACCATCTTGGTGCCCGATTATGACGCCGGGCTGGCGTTCTTCGTCGGCAAAATGGGCTTTATGCTTGTCGAGGATGCCCCGCTCGATGCTGCGAAGCGCTGGGTGGTCGTATCGCCCGGTGATGGCACCCATTTGCTGCTCGCCCGCGCCGCCGATGCCAATCAAGCCGCCGTGATCGGCCGCCAAACCGGCGGACGTGTCGGTTTTTTCCTGCACACTGATGACATCGCGCGAAGCTCTTGCCTGCTGGCCGATGCAGGGGTTGAGATAGCGCGCCCGCTGCGCCGTGAACTGTATGGCTCGGTACTTGTTTTCCGCGATCCCTTCGGCAACCTTTGGGATCTGATTGAACCCGCCGTTATTCCCTCGCGCGAGAAAGCTGCATGACCGAAGATATCCTGATCCGCACAAAAGGCGCGCTGGGCGTGCTTTCGCTCAACCGCCCCAAAGCGATTCATGCGCTGAACCACGGCATGGTCGAAGCCATGACCGCCGCGCTGCTGGCGTGGCGCGATGATCCAGCGGTTGGCGCGGTGATCATCGACCACTCCGAAGGGCGCGGGTTTTGCGCGGGCGGCGACATCGCGTTCCTGCGCAACTCAGCGCTGACCGACGAAGGCGCTGCTGGGCGCAAATTCTTCTTCGATGAATACCGGCTCAACCATCTGATCATGACCTTTGAAAAGCCATTGGTGGCGTTCATGGATGGGATCACGATGGGCGGCGGCGTGGGCATTACCGAGCCAGCGCGCTACCGCGTGGCCAC
>JBBRXQ010000139.1:0-6401 GCA_038238515.1 Sphingomonadales bacterium
TGATGTCCGCCGCCGCCAGCCGCGCGGCCAGCTGCGCCTGACCGCCCCATGTGCCGCAGCGAATCTCGCTGCCGCCTGAAACCAGCAGCACGCCAACCGCCGAGCCGCTCTCCGCTCGGTCGAGCGTGCCGATCAATTGCGAACCGTCGCAGTCAAATGTGATGTGCGCGCGGCTCATGCGGCGATCTCGCTGGCGATAATCTGTGCTAAAGCATCGGCTTGTTCAGGGCTCTCGCCCGGTTCGCTGCGCAGCCACAGTGCGCCGCCATCCAGCCCGCTCTGGCGAATTTCGCGCTGGCCGGTATTGACGGGAATCGCAGTTTCCAAATCGGCAAGCATCGCCGCGCCAAAGCGGTATCCAGCCAATTCCAGCCCGTGCACGCGTCCGTGTTCGATCAATCGGGCGCTATCCTCATCGCTGCCCAGTTCGCGCGCCGCAACGATCCGCGCGCGCAGCATCTGGCGCAGCAGCCCTGCGGCCTTGGCCGGTTCATAGATCCAGCCGGGCAGCGCGCCCGGAAAAACCAGCGCCCCGCCGCGCACCGCCAGCACATGCGTGGCGCCAAAATGCTGCGCAGCACGCGCCATCGCGCCGCGCCAAGTGTCGAGATTCTGCGCCTCAAACGCTTGCGGGCTTTCGTTGCAGCCGGGCAGATCGGGCAGGAAGCCATCGATCCCCGCGCCGTCCAGCCGCCGCATCGTTTCCGCCAGCAAGCGCCGCGTGCGGTTCATTTCCTCAAACAGCGGCGGCACGATTAAAAGGCGGTGCGCGCGGCCCCGGTCAAACACCAGCGCAGCCTCGCTCATTGGCCCGCCCGGCGCAAGACCCGCCGCAGGATGGGGCCACCGCGCAATCACGCAGCTGCGCGCTTTCCGCGCGCAAAGGCGAGCAAGCTGCCGAATGTTTCTAGCAGATCCCCATCGACCTCATCATCATCGATCACAAAATCAAAGCGGTCTTCCATCTCGGTCAGCAGCGAAGCAACCGCCATCGAATCAAGCTCGGGCAATGCGCCAAACAGCCCGCTATCTGGCCCCAGCGCCGCAGCACGCGCTGCATCAAGGCCCAGCACATCGCGCAAAACCCCGCGCAGGATCGGATCGGTGTCATCAGCACTCAATTCAGTCACTTATCAGGCCTTTCGTTTATGCCGTTGCCGCCGGGCGCATGATCTGGCGCGCGGCGAGCTTTGCCAAATTGCCCCACGAGCGCACAGCTGCTGGGCGATAATATTCCAGCCGGTAGCGTGTGCGCACGCTTTCCATCCAGTCGCGCTTATAGGGATCATCGCCCGTGCCAAAATCGATCAGCGACACCCGGTCAATATCAATCACATGCGCAAACATCATCGCGCTGAGCAAAGTGCCCGGCGAATGTTTGCGCGCGGCTTCATCGTGCGCCAGCTTGTGGATGAAGGCTTGCCCGCCTTCCACTGTCCAGAATTGCGCCGCCACCGCCTGCCCATCGATTTCCGCGACGCCCAGCCGCATTGTGCCCGCGCGCGCCTCCGCTTCGGCAAAGCGGCGCAGGAACGCCGGGCTGCCCTCGCTCGGCTTCCAGCTCAGCTGATAGATCGCGTCATAAGCGGCCCAGTCAGCGGCATTAAATTCGGTTTCCAGCCTCAGGCTCACCGCGCCCTTGCTCGATTTGCGGCGCACCGTCTCGCGCAATTGGCCTGGCCGCGCCGCCCAATATTCCGCAAAGCTGCGCCCGCCCACTTCGAGCACATGGTTGGTATCGCAAGGCTGCATCTCGCCCAACCAGCCATTGCGGCGCAGCGCCGCGCTCATCATGATGGCCTCGTCCTCGGGCATCGGCGATAGCTTCAAAGCGCCCGCCGGAGCCAGACTTTGCGCCAAAGCGCCAAGCAATTCTGCTGCGCGCGCCGGATCGTTGCAGATCGGCCGCACAAAGAAGCTATACCAGTTGGCCAGCGGGGCCAGCCCGCCCGCATGCTGGCGCAGCGGCAAGACCGCCACGGCATCGCCGTCGCGCGCCACCGCCAGAATGCAGCGGTCCGCGCCAAGGCATTCCTGCGCCAGCAGCATGAGCCACTCCAGCCGGTCAAACGGCGCGCTCATGGCAGATCGTCCCAGCAATGCAGCAAGCACCGGGTCGGCTAGCGCTTCGTTAATTTCGGCGTGGTAAACAGCCGCCAAGTGAAACTTCCTTTGTCCTATCTCGCCCGAGGCCCCGCTTGACCGCAGCTCCCGATCCAACCGTCTATCCGCTCGATCACCTTGCTCTGCGCGGCGCGTCTGCCGCGCCCGCCTTGGTGCTCAAGAATGTCACGCTTAGCTATGAAGCGTTAAATCACCGTATAGGCCAGATCGCGGCGTGGCTGCAGGCTGAGGCAGGTTCGGCCCAGACGGTGGCGGGCGCTCGCATTGCGACATGGCTGCCCAAAGGCGAGCTGAC
Source organism: Sphingomonadales bacterium (assembly GCA_038238515.1). Lineage (GTDB taxonomy): Bacteria > Pseudomonadota > Alphaproteobacteria > Sphingomonadales > Sphingomonadaceae > Novosphingobium. The sequence continues at coordinate 2,420 of JBBRXQ010000139.1, forward strand.
CTGCCTCATGCCGCTGGCGGCGGTGCGCGCCGGGCTGGTCCATGTGCCGATCAATCCGCTGCTCAAGCGCGCGCAAGTCGCGCATATTCTGGCCGATAGCGGCGCGGCGCTGCTCATCGCCAATGCCGCGCGGCTGGAAACGCTTGAAGCAGGCGATGCGGCCGAAGCGCAATTGATCGAAGAAAGCGCAGCGGTCACGGCGCTGGATGCGCTCGCCCCGCTCCCGCCCTCCGATGCTGCCGATGATGCGCTGGCAGCGATCCTTTACACCAGCGGTTCCACCGGGCGACCTAAGGGCGTGATGCTCTCAAATGCAAACCTATGGCTCGGCGCGGCCAGCGTCGCGCATTATCTGAAACTTGATCCCAGCGACCGCGTGCTGGCGGTGCTGCCGCTGGCGTTTGATTATGGCCAGAACCAGTTGCTCTCCACCTGGCATGCGGGCGGCGCGGTAATCCCGCTCGATTACCTTACGCCGCGCGATGTTGTGAAAGCGGTGGAGCGCCTCGCCATCACCACCATCGCGGCAGTGCCCCCGCTATGGCTCCAATTGACTGCGCTCGATTGGCCAGTTGAAACCGCTGTGCACCTCCGCCGCCTCACCAACAGCGGCGGCGCGCTTACCGAGCGGCTGGTGCGCGCGCTGCGCGCTGCGTTTCCCGCCGCCGATCTTTTTCCGATGTACGGGCTGACCGAGGCGTTTCGCTCGACGTATCTCGATCCGGCGCTGGTCGATGCGCACCCCACCTCGATGGGCCGCGCGATCCCCTTTGCCGAGATTCTGGTGATGAACGATCACGGCCAGTTGGCCGCGCCCGGCGAAGAAGGCGAACTGGTGCACACCGGGCCGCTGGTGGCGCAGGGCTATTGGCGCGATCCGGAGCGCAGCGCTGAGCGGTTTCGGCCCGCGCCTCCTTTTGCCGAATATCAAGGCACGGCGGTATGGTCGGGCGACCGGGTGCGGCGCGATGCGGCGGGGCTGCTCCATTTTGTCGGGCGGCGCGATGCGATGATCAAAACCTCGGGCAACCGGGTCAGCCCGCAAGAAGTTGAGGACGCAGCAGTGGCGACTGGGCTCGTCGCCGAAGCAGTCGCGCTCGGGCTTCCCGATGCGGCGCTGGGGCAAGCGATCCATCTGGTCGTGCGCGGCGGTTTAGAAGGGCAGGGGGATGATAAGAGCGAAACCTTGCGCCGCGCGTTGCTGCGCGATGTCCCCGGCTTTATGGTGCCCAAAGCAATTCACTGGCGCGAGGCGCTTCCGCTTGGCCCCAACGGCAAAATTGATCGCGCGCAGATTTACCAGGAATTATCCATCGCTGTGGCAGAGACCCCGCGATGAAACCACTCGGCCCCATTCCCTCTGGCTTTGCCGCAATCGATGGAGAGCTGGCGATTGCTGGGCACAAGGCCAGCGCGCTGGTGGAGCAAGCGGGCGATACGCCGCTGTTTGTCTATGATGCGGATCTAATCGCGCGCCGCATCACCGCTTTGCGCGCCGCGATGCCCGCGCGGCTGGGGCTGCACTATGCGCTCAAAGCCAATCCGTTTGCGCCATTGCTGCGCCACATCGCCGGGCTGGTCGATGGCTTTGATATTGCCTCTGGCGGCGAGCAGGTGCTGGCGCTGGCGGCTGGGCTAGATCCCTCGCGGATCAGCTTTGCCGGGCCGGGCAAGCGCGATGATGAAATCACAGCGGCCATCAGTGCGGGCGTCACGCTCAATCTTGAATCCGCGCGCGAAGCCGAACGCGCGATTGCCATCGCGGATCGCATTGGTGTGGTCCCCCGGCTGGCGATCCGGGTTAATCCCGATTTCGATATCAAGGGCTCGGGCATGAAAATGGGCGGGGGTGCCAAGCCATTTGGCGTCGATGCCGAACATGTGCCCGCGCTCATCAAGCGGTTGGTTGGCGCTGGGTGCGATTGGCAAGGGCTACACATTTATGCGGGCAGTCAGGCGCTCGATGCCGCCGCAATTGCTGATGTGCAGGCGCAGACCTTGCTCCTTGCGGCGCGGTTGGCGCAGGCGGCAGACATGGCTTTGCCGCGCTGCAATCTGGGCGGCGGGTTTGGCATTCCCTATTTCCCCGGCGACACGGCGCTTGATCATGGCTTGATCGGCGCCGCATTGGAGGAACGCTTTGCCGCGCTGCCCGCTGTGCTTTCGCAGACCCGGTTTTGCATTGAGCTGGGCCGCTATCTGGTGGGCGAGGCAGGGGTGTATCTTACCCGGATTGTTGATCGCAAGCTTAGCCACGGTGAAGTTTATTTGGTCACCGATGGCGGCCTCCATCATCAGCTTGCCGCCAGCGGCAATTTTGGCACTGTGGTGCGGCGCAATTATCCAAGCGCGATTGCCACACGTTTTGATGCACCGCCCGAAGAAGAGGCGAGCATTGTCGGGTGTCTGTGCACTCCGCTCGATCGGCTGGCCGACAAGGGCGGCTTCCCCCGCGCCGATGAAGGCGATCTCGTCGCGATATTCTGCGCCGGGGCTTATGGCGCAAGTTCTAGCCCAGCGCACTTTCTTGGACATAGCCCAGCTGCCGAAATCCTGGTCAGCGCGCGCAGTTAACGACTTGCGTCAGAGCCGTCCCATCGCGGGACTATGGCTGATTAAGGCGCTCTGCAGACCGCAGACAGTATCAATCCTAACGGTATCTTTACCCTTTTTGGCGATAGCGGACCGATAAGTTCGTCATAATCCGGCCCAAACCGGGAATGGCGGGAAACCTAAGCTCGCGCGCCAAAGGACAGTTCATGGTCAAAAATCCGCGTCCCGTTTTGCTCCTCACGGCGGTGAGCGTGGCTTTGTCGGGCTGCGCTGGCGGCGGCGGCGGTGCACAATTGCCCCCAGCCTCGTTTGTGGCGTTGCAGGAAGGCCCCGGCGAGCAATATGTCATCGGCCCGCTTGATGAGCTGACCATCTTTGTGTGGCGCAATCCAGAGCTTGGCGCATCGGTGCAAGTACGCCCCGATGGGCGCATCACCACGCCGCTGATCACCGATATGCCAGCTGTGGGCAAAACCCCATCGATGCTGGCAGAGGATCTGAAGCTTCAGCTTTCGCAATATATTCAAGAGCCGATTGTTTCGGTGATCGTAAACAAGTTTGCGGGCACATTCAGCCAGCAAGTCCGCATTGTTGGCGCGACGGAAAAGCCAGCCTCGATCCCATTTCGCGCGAACATGACCCTGCTTGATGCGATGATCGCGGTGGGCGGCTTGTCTGAATTCGCGTCGGGCAATCGCGCGCGTTTGGTTCGCTTTGATAAGACGACCGGCAAGCAGAAGGAATATTCGGTGCGCATCGCCGATTTGCTGCGCAAGGGCGATACGCGGGCCAATGTGCTGCTTTCGCCCGGCGATGTGATCATCATCCCGGAAAGCAAATTCTAACCGATGACCAGCATTTTCGAAGAAGTGCGCACGGCGCTCAATGGCATCTGGAACCGCCGATGGCTCGCACTTGCGGTGGCCTGGGTGGTTTGCCTGATGGGTTGGCTGGTCGTGGCCGGCATCCCCAACAGCTACGAATCCAAGGCGCGCATCTTTGTTCAGATTAACGATGTGCTGACCGATCAAATTGGCGTTGGCAGCGACCGGAAGCGCGATATCGAGCGTGTCCGCCAAACGCTGACCAGTTCGGTCAATCTTGAAAAGGTGGTTCGCGCCACGCGGCTGGGCAACAAAGTTACCTCTGACAAACAGATGGACGGCGCAGTCGCAGGCCTCAGCACCTCAATCAAGGTTATCAGCCAGCAGGACAATTTGTTTGAGATCAGCGCAGGCTCGGGCAGCGGCAGTTATTCCGACGCCGAGAACGCGAAACTGGCGCAAGACATTGTGCAGAAGATGATCGACATCTTCCGCGAGGAAAACCTGGCCGGAAGCCGCGGCGAGATGAGCGATACGCTGACCTTCATGGATCAGCAGCTCGCGGATCGTCAGAAGGATCTGGAGGTCGCCGAGCAAAAGCGCCA
>JBBRXQ010000140.1:0-6389 GCA_038238515.1 Sphingomonadales bacterium
ATCGAGAATGACGTAATAACCGCCGGGCTTCAGCGCCGCAAACACCGCGCTATTGACCGCACCGATCACTTGCGGGGGCAGCTTCGCGCTGTGCAAGTCATGATAATTCTGCGCCGTCCAAACAACGTCGGCGGTGCCCGCAGGCGCAACATCGGTCAGCGCGCGGATCGCGACCTGCACATTTTTGTAAGCTGGTTCTGCGCCCAAAGCTGTCATCACAGTAGCGGCAGCCGGGTATGATTTGGCGTATTGATCCGGCACCAGCGCGATCACATGGCCCTTTGGGCCGACGGTCTGCGAAAAAACGCGCGTGAAATAGCCAGCGCCCGGCAGCATATCGACCACCGTCTGGCCGCGCTTAACCTTAGCAAAGGTCATCATCACGGCGGGTTTGCGTGCGGCGTCGCGCGCAATGTCGTCTGCCGGGCGGGTGCTGTTGCTGATTGCGGCGGCGCTGAGCGCAAATGCGACAACGCCAAGCGCGGAGATTGAAAAAACGCGATTGGTCACGGCGGCGAACTCCCGATGGGTTGATGCGCCGGGTATGCCGCAGATCGATTCACCTGCCAAACACCAATGCGACTTGGCGGCGATCTCTTCGGCTTTGGCATAATTCCCATATAATTAGGATTATTTACTAATTTGTGGTTTTGAAAATACAGCGGTTGGCATCGCCATCAGCGCAGTATCTCCGTTTTCTGGGATTTTCACGAATTGGCACGCCCCATGCAGAACAGGTTTCAACTGCCGGATTAACCGCTGGACAGTCCACCATAGCCAATGAGGAACCCAAATCATGAGCACTTTGCAAAACTTCACCACCCCGATCATCAGCCTCGCAGCCGCTTTCGCGCTGTCATTCGTATCGATCAGCAACACCGTTTCCACCCCAGGCTCCGCAGCCCCTGCAGCCGCAACATCTTCAAGCTTGGCACACGTAGCATGAGCGACCTGCGCTTTGAGGACCCCGCCGTCCGTTCTCACCGCCCTGCCCGCAGCGGCTTTCATCTGAGCAAAGACCGCGCCAAACTGATGGGCGTGTGCGCTGGCATCGCCGATTACCTCGGCGTTGATATCACGCTCATCCGCGTCGCTTGGGCCATCGGGACACTTGTCGGCTTTGGCTCGCTCATCCTGATCTACCTTGCCATCGGCTTTATCGCGGATTGATCGGCGCGCGCTCTAATCTTTGCTCACTGCAAATGGCGAGAAGTTGGTGGCAGTATCAAAGACGTCATAGCCTTCTCGCCGCTTAAGGAACCCGATCACCGCATAAGTTACCGGTGTGAGCAGAATTTCCCAAGCTACCTTGAGCGACCAATTGACCAGCATGACGGTGAGCAACGATTGCGTGGTCCACACGCCAAGAAAAGCGATCGGATAAAAGAGCGCGCTATCGACCGCTTGACCAAAGATCGTCGATCCGATGGTACGGCTCCATAAATACTTGCCGCCAGTGAGCACTTTCATCCGCGCGAGCACAAAACTGTTCACGAATTCGCCCGCCCAAAATGCGGTGATCGAAGCAAGCACGATCCGCCATGTGCTCCCGAAAACAGAATCGTATGTCGTCTGGCAGACCGCGCCCGGCGATGATTGCTTGACCAGATCGGCGAACAGCGGATTGGCGCTGGATGCGCAGCCCCAATCGGGCGACGCCGGCATCGCCACTACAACCGTACTCATCAAAGCCATAAACAGCAGCGCAAAAAAGCCCATCCAAACGCAGCGCCGCGCGTTGGAATATCCATAAACTTCGGTCAGCACATCGCCCAGCACATAGGATACCGGAAAGAACAGGATGCCCGCACCAAATGTCAGCCCGCCCATACTCGCCAGCTTTGACGCGCCAATCAGGTTTGATAGCAAAAGAATGCCGACAAACGAGGCCATGACGTAGTCAAAGTACCGAAAATGGCGCCGCGCGCCATCGGTTCCATCAATGCGAACAGGATTTGATTGATTCATAGCAATAAAGCTATCGCAGTTTGCGCAAGCCGCAAAGCCACCTTATGGGCAGAGGCGAGCGCCCTTAGCTCAGCTGGATAGAGCACCGGCCTTCTAAGCCGGTGGCCGCAGGTTCGAATCCTGCAGGGCGCACCACAACCACCTCACTTTCTTTTCGTTTCAGTTCTTTGCGGATATTCGACACGCGGCGTTTGGCGAATTTGCAGCGAAGTGGCAGGGTGCGGCGATGAAGCCTGCCGCCGCATCCACGCTCGCCCAACTTGCTGAACTTGCCGGAGTTTCAGTGGCCACAGTATCGCGTTCGCTGGCTGGCAACCCCGTCATCGCGCAGGCAACCCGCGACAGGATCGTGGCGCTGGCGCAAGAGCATGGGTTTCAAGTGAATCAGGCCGCGCGCAATTTGCGGCTGAAGCGAACTGGTGCGATCGGCGTGGTGCTCCCGCTTGGCCACGAATCCGATCAAAATCTCTCTGACCCGTTTTTCATGAGCCTGCTGGGGCCGCTAGCCGATGCGATTGCCAATCGCGGGCACGATCTGCTCCTCTCGCGCGTGATCCCCACAGATGATCGCTGGCTCGACCGGATCGTCGATGCGGGGCGCGTCGATGGAGTGGTTCTGATCGGACAATCGAACCAGATCGAGGTGATCGAGCGCGTCGCGAAGCGCTATCGTCCGATGATCGTCTGGGGCGCAGCACGGGCGGGCACAGAGCAGATCACGGTCGGGTCTGACAACGTCGCGGGCGGTAGGATGGCGGCCGAATATCTGCTGGCGCAAGGGCGCACCCGGCTGGCGTTCTTTGGCAATACCGAAGTTCCCGAATTCGCCGCTCGCTTCGAAGGATTTGCGCAAGCACTCAGCGCCGCTGGACAAGGACAAGGCACCTTGCTCCCGCTCCATCTGACCAGCGAATCTTCCTATGGCGAGATTGAGGCATACCTCGGTGAAAACCCTCCGCCCGACGGGATTGTTGCCGCGTCTGATGTGATCGCAATGAGCGCGCTGCGGGCGCTTGCGGCGCATGGCAAGCGGGTGCCTCAGGAGGTCAGCGTGATCGGCTACGATGACGTCATGATTGCAAGCCACAGCACGCCGCCGATGACCACCATCCGGCAAGACGTTGCGCGCGGAGCAGATATAATGATCAAGCTCTTGTTTAGCCGCATGGAAGGCGGCGAGGTCGCTTCGGTTTCGATGATGCCCGAATTGATCCTCCGCAGCTCGGCTTAGAGCGCAATAACGCCGGGCTGTTGCTCCGGCGCGCGAACCAGCAACGTTGCAATAGCTGCGGCAGCCATCATCCCGCCCCCCAACATCAGCACATGGCGGGGATCTCCGCCCAGGAGCGGATGGTAAGCCAGCCAGACGAACAAAATTTCGATCATCATCGGAATAACGATGAACATGTTGAAAATGCCCATATAAACGCCCGTTCGCTCCGGCGGAATGGCATTGGCGAGCATCAGATACGGATTGCCCATCAGGCTGCCCCAGCCAATCCCAATCCCAACCATCGCGATCACCAGCAGCGGAATCGATCCCGTCGAGGCGATCGTCAGCATAGCCGCGCCCGATCCGGCCATGGCCGCAGCATGGATCGGCTTGGCCCCAAAACGCCGGGCAATAGGAATCATGGCGAACGCCGAAACGCAGGCGATCGCGTTATAAAAGGCTCCCAGTTGGCCATTGAGCAAGCTGGCATCGCGAAACCCAGCGGTCGTCGGATCGCTCGTTCCGTATACGTTGCGCGCCAGCACGAGAACAACATATTGCCAATAACAAAACATGCCAAACCACTGAAACAGCATCGCCACAGCCAATTGCCGCATCGCAGCCGGCATATCGCGCAATGCCTCGATCAATCCGCTGATGGTGGAGCGCAGCGACAGTGGATCGGCCGCCATCGCAGCATCCTCCTCATCCGTCAGCGCAAGCTCGGGCACGCGCCACACCGACCAAACGATGGTTGCAATCGACAGAAACGCTCCGACCACGAAACTGATCCGCGTGATTTCGGGGATCCCATTGGCATCGAGCAAATTGCGATCAATGCCCCACCAAACCAGCAGTGTCGGCGCCATATAGGAAAGCGTCTGAGCAAGGCCGGTAAACGCGCTTTGCGTCAGGAAACCAAGCGGCCGCTGCTCGGGGCTAAGCCGGTCGCTGATATAGGCACGGTATGGCTCCATGGTAACGTTGTTCGCTGCGTCCAGCACCCACAGCAGGCTCGCCGCCATCCACAGCGTTCGGCTGTAGGGCATCGCCAGCAAACACAGGCTACACAAGATCGCGCCGACCAAGAAATAGGGCGTGCGGCGGCCCAGCCGCGAGCGGGTGCGGTCGCTCATCGAACCGATCAACGGCTGGATGATCAATCCGGTCATGGGACCCGCCAGCCAAAGCAGCGGCATCGCGCCCTCGTCCGCGCCCAGATAGCTGTAAATCGGCCCCATATTGCTTTGCTGGAGCCCGAAGCTGAACTGAAGCCCAAGGAAACCAAGGTTCATTTGCAGAATGTTGGCGAGTGTGAGGCGCGGCTTTACACGCTGGTGGCTGGTCACTTTCGATCTCCCATTCGGCAGACTCGCGCCACCGTCCGATGAGAATAGGAGATTATGCAAACGATTACAAATTTTTGTTGCAATCGTTTGCGATGGAAGCAATAAACCGGGCGAGAGCCGCGAATCGGCCATTCTAGGGAGAGCATCATGACCAAATTCAGGACCATCTTGTTAGCGTCAGGCGGGCTTGTCTGCTCCGCGCCGCTATATGCGCAAACCGCAACTCCACAGGCAACTGAAAGCGCCGCGCAAGCCGATGCCGCGCCCAATGAAGAAATCGTCGTCACCGCCGTGGCCCGCGGGCAAAACCGGCTCAGCAGCTCGATCTCGGTCAGCGCGATCAACGCCGATGCTATCGCCGCCGCCGCGCCGCGTTCCGCAGCAGAACTTTTCCGCAGCCTGCCCGGCATCCGTTCGGAATCGTCCGGCGGTGAAGGCAATGCCAACATCCAATCGCGCGGCATTCCGATTTCAACCGGCGGTGCCAAGTTCCTCCAGCTTCAGGAAGATGGCCTGCCCATCCTTGAATTCGGCGACATTGCGTTTGGTAACGCCGACATCTTTCTGCGCGTCGATTCCACCGTGGCCCGCGTCGAAGCTGTTCGCGGCGGCTCGGCCTCAACATTCGCCTCAAATTCGCCCGGCGGCGTGATTAACACCATCTCCAAAACTGGCCAGACCGATGGCGGCTCGATCATGGGCACGCTCGGTCTAAACTACGGCGAATATCGCTTGGACGCTAACTACGGCGGGCATCTGTCTGACACGCTGACCTACAATGTCGGCGGCTTTTACCGCGTGGGCGAAGGTCCGCGCCGTGCTGGTTACGATGGCAACAAGGGCGGCCAGATCAAAGGCAACATCACCAAAACCTTCGACAAAGGCTTCTTCCGGCTAAACTTCAAATTCCTCGACGACCGCGCGATCGCCTATTTGCCAAGTCCGGTGCGCGTCACGGGGACAAACGGCAATCCGAAATACGAAGCGCTTCCCGGCCTTAGCCCCAACAACGACACGATCCATTCGATCAACTTCACGCAGGCCGTAACGCTCGACGGGCGCAACAACCGCGATACCAACGATATCCGCGACGGCATGCACCCGATCGTAAAGGCGATTGGTTTTGAAGGGCAGTTCGAAATCGCCGACGGCTGGATCGTGAACAACAAGTTCCGCTATGCCAATATCAGCGGCCGGTTCAATTCGCCCTTTCCCGCAACCGCAGACACAGTGCAAAATCTGGCCAACGGTATCGGCGGCGCTGGCTCTGTGGCAACCTTTGCCAACGGCCCCAATGCTGGTCAGGTCATCGCGAACCCCACCACCACTAACGCCATCGGCATTGTGCTGTTTAACACCAAGCTCAACAGCCTCGACAACGTGACCAACGATCTTCGGCTCAGCCGCAGCATGGATGTGGGCGGAAACAAGCTTGATCTGTCAGTGGGCTTCTACAAGTCGCACCAAAAGATCGACATGGACTGGACATGGTCTTCTTATCTGCTTGAAGCCAAGGGCGATAATGCCGCGCTCATCAATGTGCGCAATGCTGCTGGCGTTTCGCAGACTGACACTGGCTTGGTCGCCTACGGCGCGTCGTTCTTCGGCAATTGCTGCCGCCGGTCGTACAACCTCGACTTTGACACCAATGCGCCATTTGCATCGCTCAGCTATACCATTGGCGAACTCACGCTCGATGGCAGCTTGCGCTATGACTTTGGCCGGGCGCGCGGCTTTGTGCTGGGCGATGGTCCAGTTGTTCCTACCGACGTCAACGGCGATGGTGTGATTTCAGTGCCCGAGAGCAAGACCACGGTTGCGCCGCTGAACGCCACCCGCCCGGTAAACTACAATTACGG
>JBBRXQ010000141.1:0-6369 GCA_038238515.1 Sphingomonadales bacterium
AGCATGGCATCGCCAGAGCCAAGCACCGCCAGCCGCGCGCCGATGCCGACGAGATGGTCGAGCGCTTCGAGCAGCACGTCGATGCCCTTTTGCCAAGTGAGGCGGCTGATCACGATGAACAGCGGGCTTTCATCGCTGGCAAGGCCGAAATCGGTTTCGAGCGCGCGCTTATTGGCCGCGCGCCGGGCGGGGGAGCGCGGCGAAAACTGAGCCGCTAGCGCAGGATCGGTGGCAGGGTTCCATACCGCGCTGTCGATCCCGTTGATAATTCCGAACACGCGGTCGCCCCGGCTGCGGATCAGCCCGTCCAGCCCCATGCCAAAAGCGGCAGAGCGGATTTCGTGCGCATAAGTGGGGCTGACGGTGGTGATCGCGGTGGCAGCTTCGAGGCCCGCCTTAAGAAGGCCAACACCGCCGTGATATTCCACCCCATCAACCGCAAATGCCGCCTCTGGCAGGCCAAGCGCGGGGAACACATCCGCGCCGTAATGCCCCTGAAATGCCATGTTATGGATCGTCATTACCGAGGGCGGCGCTTCGCCGTTTGGCGCGAACCGCAGATATGCGAGCGTCATCGCCGCCTGCCAATCGTGGGCATGAACCACATCGAAGGATTGGCCCTTGACCACGCCCGAAGCCACATCGGCGGCGGCGCGGCCAAACGCGGCAAAGCGGTGCCAGTTGTCGAGCCAATCGTGCCCCGCCGCATCTCCATATGGCCCGCCGGGACGCGTAAAATAGACCGGCGCATCGAGCACGAGCAAGGGATGCCCGCCCAGCTTCGCGGAGAGGAGCCGGGCGGGCGCGCCGAGCAGATCATCCCAACTATGGACTGGCTTAGCTTTGCCGATTGCTTTGAGCACGGCGGGATAGCCAGGCAGAATGGTGGTCATCGCCGCGCCATGCGGGGCGAGCGCGGCGGGGAGCGCACCCGCGACATCGGCCAGCCCGCCAGTTTTGATCAGCGGCGCCATTTCAGAGGCGACCGAGAGCACTTTGATGCTGTTCACGCGCGCGCGGCTTTGCGCGTGGCTAGCAGGGTGGGTGCATTCACAGCAGCTTATCGATCATCGGTTTGGTGATCAGGCACACTCCATTTTCGGAGCGGCGAAAGCGCTGGGCATCGAGCAGCGGGTCTTCGCCCACCACCAGCCCGTCGGGAATGCGCACGCCCGAATCGAGCACCACACGCTTTAGCCGCGCGCCGCGGCCGATGTTGCAATGGGGCAGGATTACCGCTTCTTCAGCGCTGGAGAATGAGCCCATTTTTACTCCAGTGAACAGCAGGCTGCGCCGCGCCACCGCGCCTGAAACGATGCAATCCTGTGAGATTAGCGAGGAAATCGCCATGCCGCGCCGCCCATCCTGATCGTGCACAAACTTGGCCGGGGCGGCGACTATTTGGTCGGTCCAAACCGGCCAATCGCGGTCATACATATCAAGCTCGGGCACCACATCGGTGAGATCGAGATTTGCGTCGAAATACGCATCAAGCGTGCCGACGTCGCGCCAGTAATCGCTGGTACCCTCGGCGGCGCGGATGCAGCTATCGGTAAAGCGGTGCGCCACCGCTTTGCCATGTTTCACGATATAGGGAATGATATCCTTGCCAAAATCGCGGCTAGATCCGGGGGTTGCGGCATCACGGCGCAGCTCTTCAAACAAGAAATCGGTGTTGAACACATAGATCCCCATCGAGGCCAGCGCATTTGCCGGATCGCCGGGAATGGCGGGAGGATCGGCGGGCTTCTCGATGAAGTCGGTGATGACTCCAGCGGTATCCACCGCCATGACACCAAATTCGCTGGCCTGCGCGCGCGGCACCACCAAACAGCCGATGGTAACGTCTGCGCCGGTTGCCACATGCTGCTGCAGCATGCGCTCATAATCCATTTTATAAATATGATCGCCCGCCAGAATGATCATGTATTTGGGCGCGTGGCTGGCGATGATATCGACATTTTGGTAGACCGCGTCGGCGGTGCCTTCATACCACATCAGCTCTGAAATACGCTGCGAAGCGGGCAGGATGTCGAAGCTTTCGTTGCGCTCTGGCCGCATGAAATTCCACGCGCGCTGCATATGGCGGATCAGCGAATGTGCCTTGTATTGCGTGGCCACGCCGATGCGGCGGATGCCAGAATTGATCGCATTGGATAGCGCGAAATCGATGATCCGGCTTACCCCGCCGAAATAGACCGCGGGCTTGGCGCGGTTATCGGTCAGCTCGGCCAAGCGGCTGCCGCGCCCACCAGCCAGAACATAAGCCATTGCTTCGCGCGCCAGCGGCTGTCCATATGTCTCTCTCATGCCCGCTCTCCGTTTTTTATGCTTGTTCTTCGAATACCAACATCAGCGTGGACAGCGGCGGCAGCACCACCAGCGCCGCGCCGTCTGCCGCCATCACTTGTCCCAAATTGCCTTGGCCCGATCCGCCATAGATCGCCGCATCGCTATTCAGCGCCTCGCGCCACACACCGTCGCGGGGCAGCGGCAGGCGGTAATGGGGATGCAGCATGGGGGTCATGTTGCAGATCACCGCCACCGGCGGCGCGCCGGGGGCCATGCGCAGCCACGCAAACACGGAGGCGAGCGCATCATCGGCAACCAGCCACTCAAAGCCCTCGCCCTCACAATCGCGCGCATGGAGCGCGGGCAGCGCGCGGTAGGCATGGTTGAGATCGCGCACCCAGCGGCGCACGCCTTCGTGCGCGGGGGCATCCAGCAAATGCCAATCGAGGCTGCGCGCCTCGCTCCATTCGCGGCGCTGCGCGAATTCCTGCCCCATGAACAACAGCTTTTTGCCCGGATAGCCCCACATCAGGCCATAATAGGCGCGCAAGTTTGCAAATTTTTGCCAGTCGTCGCCGCTCATTTTGCCGAGCAGCGAGCCTTTGCCGTGGACCACCTCGTCGTGGCTCAGCGGCAGGACAAAATTCTCGCTGAAAGCATACATCAGCCCGAAGGTGATCTCGTCATGATGATAACGCCGGTGGACCGCATCGCGCGCCATATATTGCAGCGTATCGTGCATGAAGCCCATGTTCCACTTGAAGCCAAAACCCAGACCCCCTCGTTCTGGCCCGCCGCCATTGGGTCCGCCTTCATGCACTGGCTTAGACACACCGGGCCAACTGGTTGATTCTTCGGCAATCGTGATGAACCCCGGGTGGCTGGCGTAGACCGCTTTGTTCATCGCCTGAAGGAACGCGACGGCTTCCCAATTTTCGCGCCCGCCCTCAGCATTAGGAATCCATTCGCCCGCTTCGCGCGAGTAATCGCGGTAGAGCATCGAGGCGACCGCATCGACGCGCAGGCCATCGACATGATAGGCTTCGGCCCAGAACAGCGCGTTGTTGACCAGGAAGCTGGCAACTTCGCGCCGCCCAAAATTGTAGATCGCGGTCTTCCAATCGGGGTGGAAGCCCAATTTTGGATCGGCATGTTCATAAAGCGCGGTCCCATCAAACTGCGCGAGGCCATGCGCATCGACGGGGAAATGCGCGGGCACCCAATCGATCAGCACGCATAGCCCGGCGCGGTGCGCACCATCGACAAAGCGGGCAAAGCCTTCGGGACCGCCAAACCGCGCGCTCGGCGCATAAAGCCCGGTGGTTTGATAGCCCCAGCTGGGATCATAGGGATGTTCCGATACCGGCAGAAACTCGATGTGCGTAAAGCCCATGTCAAGCGCATAGGGAATCAATTGGTCGGCCAGTTCGTCCCAGCTTAGAAACTCAGCGTCCTCAGGCTTGCGCCATGATCCGGGGTGGACTTCGTAAATCGACATCGGCGCGCGGCGCGGATCGGTTTTGGCCCAATGTGCGCGGTGCGCCGCGTCGCCCCATTTGGGCTTGCCCGGATGCGCGATCACGCTGGCGGTGGCGGGGCGCAATTCTGAAGCAAAGGCGAATGGATCGGCTTTGAGCGACAAGACGGTGCCATCGGGTCCGGTTATGCGGTATTTATAGGCGCTGCCTTCGCCAATTTCGGGCACGAACACTTCCCACACCCCGATGTCGGCGCGGCGGCGCATGGGGTGGCTGCGGTGGTCCCAATGGTTGAAATCGCCGACGACTGAGACGAGCTGCGCATTGGGCGCCCAAACCGCAAAGTGAACTCCGTTTGCGCCCTCATGATCGATCACATGCGCGCCGATCTTGTCAAACAACCTTAAGTGCGTGCCCTCGGCGATCAGGAAATCGTCGGTTGGCCCGAGCACCGGGCCAAAGGAAAAGGCATCGGTGTGCCACCACTCGTGGCTGCCTGCGGTGCAGCGATAGCGCACCGGCTGGCGGGGACCAGCAACGGGGCCTTCGAACAGCCCGCGCGGATCGCTGCAGGCCAGCATGCCCTGTGCGGTGCCATCCAAAGCGAACGCCTCGGCGGTTTCAGCGCCCGGCAGCAGCGCGCGCGCAAAAGCGCCTCCGGGGCCTTCATGAACACCCAACAGCGCGAAAGGATCGGCGTGCGTGCCTTCGAGCAAGGCTTCGATGGCGCGCGCCGGGGGCTTCATGATCCGGGCGAAACCCCCCAGATGTCGCGGGCATATTCGCTGATCGTGCGGTCGGAGGAAAACCAGCCGACATTGGCGATGTTGCGAATGGCGGCGGCGCGCCAGCTGGCCTGATTTTCCCAGCGCTGGTCTACGCTGCGCTGCGCCTCGTGATAGCTATCGAAATCGGCGGCGACCATGAACCAGTCGCTATCATAGAGCCCGCCCATCAGCCCGGCGTAGCGCTGCGGATCATCGGGAGAGAACACGCCGCTGGCGATAGCGGAAATTGCTTGGAGCAATTCGCGCGAACCTTCGATCACTTCGCGCGGATTATATCCACTGGCGCGCTTGTGCGCGACCTCATCAGCAGTCAGCCCGAAAATCACGATATTCTCGTCGCCAACATGATCCTTGATCTCAATATTGGCGCCATCGAGCGTGCCGATGGTGAGCGCGCCATTGAGCGCAAACTTCATGTTGCCGGTGCCCGATGCCTCCATCCCGGCGGTGCTAATCTGCTCGGAAAGATCGGCCGCCGGGATGATCCGTTCGGCCAGCGTGACATTGTAATTGGGCACAAACACCACTTTGAGCAGGCCGCCGACCGAGGGATCAGAGTTTACCCGGCGGGCGATGTCGCTCGCCAATTTAATGATCAGCTTGGCGTTGTGATACGTGGGCGCGGCTTTGCCCCCAAAGATTTTGACACGCGGCACCCAGTCGCGCTCGGGATGGCTGCGGATCTGGTCATAAAGCGCCACCGTCTCGATCAGATTGAGCAGCTGGCGCTTGTATTCATGGATGCGCTTAATCTGCACATCGAACAGCGCATCAGGATCGATCCTGATGCCGGTCAGCGTTTTAAGATGCGCCGCAAGCGCCACTTTGTTTGAGCGCTTAACCTCGGCAATCCGCTCTCCCAGCGCGGCATCATCGGCCAGCGCATTCAGATCGGCGAGCTGTTCGGTGCGATCGAGAAAGCCATCGCCGATGGCGTCTTTAAGCACGCCGACAAGGCCGGGATTGCATTGCTGCAGCCAGCGGCGCGGGGTGACGCCGTTGGTCTTGTTGTTGATCCGATCGGGATAAAGCGCGTGGAGATCGGCAAAAACGGTCGATTTCATCAGATCAGTGTGGAGCGCGGCCACACCGTTTACGCTGTGTGCGCCCGCAAACGCCAAATTGGCCATGCGCACGCGCCGTTCACCGCCTTCATCAATCAGGCTGATCGCCGAGATCGCGCGCGCGTCAAGCCCGGCTTTGCGCGCTTCGCGCAGCACGCGGCTGTTGATTGCATAAACAATCTGCATGTGGCGCGGCAGCAATCGCTCAAACAGCGGCAGCGGCCAGCTTTCCAGCGCTTCGGGCAGCAGCGTGTGATTGGTGTAGCCAATCGTGCGCTTGGTTAGCTCCCACGCTTCGCTAAATTCCAGCCCGTTCACATCGACAAGCAGCCGCATCAATTCGGCCACCGCCACTGCGGGATGCGTATCATTGAGCTGGATCGCGGCCTTATCAGGCAAGCTGCGCACATCGCCGTGATGCTGCAGATGGCGGCGCACGATGTCTTGGAGCGAGGCGGAGGTGAAGAAAAACTCTTGCCGCAGCCGCAATTCTTGCCCCGCTGGGGTCGAATCCGCCGGATAGAGCACGCGCACCAAGCTTTCAGCGCGCGATTGCCCGGCCAACGCGCCGACATGGTCGCCCGCATTGAACGCATCGAGCCGGATCGGATCGAGCGCGGCGGCGGTCCACAGCCGCAACGTATTAACCCGCTTGCCGCGCCAGCCAACCACTGGCGTATCAACCGCATAGGCCTCAATCTGCTCGGCCGGATGCCATTGCACGCCGTCGCCCTGATCGATCACTTC
>JBBRXQ010000142.1:0-6342 GCA_038238515.1 Sphingomonadales bacterium
ATCGAAAACATCACCGGATCGGGTCTGGCCGACAGATTGACCGGCGATGCGGGCAGCAACGTGCTGGATGGCGGAGCGGGCAACGATAGTCTGATCGGCGGCGTGGGTGCGGACAGCTTGATCGGCGGCACAGGCACTGACACGGCGGACTACAGCGCGGCTGGCAGCGCAGTTGGCCTCACGCTTGGCGCAACCGGCACGGGTACGCTGGGCGATGCCAATGGCGACACCTTGAGCGGGATCGAGAAAATCATCGGGTAAGCATTTGGCGACCAGTTCACGCTTTCGCCGGGCAATGGCTGGACCATCGATGGCGGCGCGGGGACTGATTCCGTTAGCTTTGGCGCGGGTAGCGGCGCGATTGGCAATGCGCAGATTATGGGCGTGCTTTCGAAGGTGGAGGATATCAGCTTCACCTCAGCGGGCACGAATGCCACGCTGACGATGGACGCCGCCACGATCCAGTCGCTGGTCGGCGCGGGCAACAGCTCGTCGCTTACGCTGCATGTTGATGTGGGCGATAGCGTGGCGATTGCCAATGGGTCGTTCTTCACGCAATCGGGAGGCAACTACATTTTCTACACCGACAATACGCTTTCCACCGAAGCGGCCCGCCTGTCGGTGGGAGCCTGATACTTCGCTGGGGACCTGACACGGCTCAAAATGCTTGCTAACCACGCATGGTTGCTCGGCCCACGCTGAGCAATCAAAAGGCCCGGCTAACGGGGTGAACGTCGGGGAGCACGCTGGAATGGCCTTGGTCGAAACGCGGTCGATTGACTATGTTCCGCTGGCCGAGCGGCATGGCAAAGTCTGGCACCTTTGGCCGGTCTGGTTCATGGGCGACGCCCATTTGGCCACGCTGGCAACGGGGGCGGTGGGCATTGCTGGCGGGCTAGACTTTTTCTGGACAGCGATGGCGATCATCGGCGGCGGGATGCTCGGCACCTTTTTCATGGCATTCCACTCATCGCAGGGGCCAGAGCTTGGCCTGCCGCAGATGATCCAATCGCGGCCGCAATTCGGCTATCTCGGGGCCTTGCTGGTCTGGATCGTCGCGCTGGTGACGTATGTGGGTTTCAATGCTCTGAACCAAGCACTGGCGATTGACACGGCGCAGCAATTTACTGCTCTGTCTGCACCCTTCGTCGTGGTCATCTTTGCGGGCGTCGCGGCGTTGATCGCTTTTGCGGGGTATGACGTTATCCACCGCGCGCAAAGCTGGCTTGCCTATCTGCTGCTCGCAATGCTGGCGATCTTTACAGCCTGCGGTCTTGCTCAGGCAAACATGGCGGCGCTATTGGTGCCGCATCATTTTGCGATCAATCCGTTCCTCGTCCAGTTTTTTGCAGCGGCGGCTTATCAGCTGGCCTGGTCGATCTATGTCTCGGATTATTCGCGTTACTTGCCCAAGACGGTTGGGGTTCGCGAGACCTTCTTATGGACGTTCGGGGGCGCGTTTGTCGGCGGAGCGTGGATGATGCTGATCGGCGCTTACGCCGCTGCCTTGTTTGGCACAGAGAACATCGTCGGCGCGCTGCGCCAATCGGGCGATGCGATGTTTCCCGGCTTTGGCATGGTGATGCTGATCACCTCGGCGCTTGGGCTGGTGACGATCACCAGCCTCAATTTTTATGGTGCATCGCTCACGCTGCTCAGCATTGTCGATTCGGTAGCCCAGATCGAGCTGGGCAAGCGCGCCCGGTTGCTGTCGCTGGTGGCGGTGGCCATTGTGACCATGAGCCTGTCGCTGGTGCTTGGCGGCAACGCTGTGGCGCAGTTTGAGCAATTGCTCGCAATATTGCTTTATCTGTTTACGCCTTGGACGGCGATCAACTTGGTCGACTTTTTCCATGTCCGCAAAGGCCGCTATTCGATCCGGGCGATGTTCGATCCTAATGGGCTCTATGGCCGGTGGAACTGGCGCGGGTTGGCCGCCTATGCGGCGGGATTTGCGGCGATGATCCCATTTTTCAAAACGCATCTTTACACAGGGCCAGTCGCGCTGGCGCTGGGTGGAGCGGATATTTCCATGCTGATTGGCCTGCCAGTTTCGGCCGCTGTCTATCTTCTTGCGTGCCGCTCGCTCGATCTGGAGGCGGAGATGAGGCAGATCGCCGCGCTCGACCGGAACCTTGAAACAGAGCCTGTGCGATAAATGGGCACGCCGCTCGTCTTGCCTAAACTTGCAATTCCTTTCGCGGCCAAGCTGTTTATAGAACGGCGGAATTGAGAGAGGGATGCCGCCATGCCGCTTGCCATGAATCGTGAGGTTTTCATCACTTGCGCCGTCACCGGTTCGGGTGGCACGCAAGACCGCAGCCCGCATGTGCCGCGAAGCCCGGCGCAGATCGCGGAGAGCGCGATCGACGCGGCCAAGGCCGGTGCGGCGGTGGTGCATTGCCACGTGCGCGATCCGGAGAGCGGCAAACCTGCGCGCGACCCCAAGCTGTATCGCGAATTGACCGAGCGCATCCGCGATTCTGGAACCGATGTGGTGCTCAACCTCACCGCCGGGATGGGTGGGGACTTGATCTTTGAAGGCACTGAAAACATGACCAGCATGGCCGCCAGCTCTGACATGGCGGGAGCGACCGACCGTGTGGCGCATGTGGTGGAATGCAGGCCCGAGATCTGCACGCTGGACTGCGGCACGATGAATTTTGACGAGGCCGATTATGTGATGGTCAACACTCCGGGCATGCTGCGCGATATGGCGCGGCGGATGACCGCAGCGGGCGTGCGGATCGAAATCGAGGCATTTGATACGGGGCACTTGTGGTTTGCCAAACAGCTGGCGGCAGAAGGGCTGATCCCAAGCCCCGGGCTGGTGCAGCTTTGCATGGGGGTGCCGTGGGGCGCGCCCGATGATCTCAATACGTTTATGGCGATGGTCAACAATGTGCCGCAGGATTGGATTTGGAGCGCCTTTTCGATTGGGCGCCATCAGATGCCCTATGTCGCAGCAGCGGTCTTGGCTGGCGGCAATGTGCGCGTGGGGCTCGAGGACAATCTTTGGCTCGATAAGGGGGTTCAGGCCACCAATGCGCAGCTAGTTGAGCGGGCGGTCACTATTATCGAAAACATGGGCGCGCGGGTGATCACACCCGCCGAAGTGCGAACGCGGCTAAAGCTTGAAAAGCGCGCGCCGCTGCCAGCTTAAGTAGTTCGTGCCACAAATCTAACGGGGAGATGGGCCGCATGGCGCGCAAAGTGGCAATTATTGGCGGCGGGGTGATCGGCGGGGGCTGGGCCGCGCGGTTTTTGCTCAATGGCTTTGATGTGGCGGTGTTTGATCCCGACCCAGAGGCGGAGCGCAAGATCAATGCTGTGCTGGATAATGCGCGGCTGGCCTTGCCCGCGCTTTCCGATGTGCCGATGCCCGATGAAGGCCAGCTGAGCTTTGCGGGCACCATGGCCGAAGCGGCGGAAGGCGCGGAATATGTGCAGGAAAGCGTTTCTGAGCGGATCGAGCTGAAACATGCGGTCTATGCCCAGTTGCAGCAATCAAACCCCGGCGTGCTGATCGGTTCTTCGACCAGCGGCTTCAAAGCCTCGGATTTGCAGCAATCGAGCCCTGCGCCCGAAAACATCATCGTCGCGCATCCGTTTAACCCAGTTTACTTGCTGCCGCTGGCCGAGATTTCAGGCTCCCCCACCAATCCGCCCGAAGTGGTCGAACGCACCGCGCAGCTGATGAAAGACATCGGGATGTTTCCGTTGGTGATCCGCAAGGAGATCGACGCGTTCATTGGCAATCGCTTTTTGGAGGCGGTGTGGCGCGAGGCGCTGTGGATGCTCAAGGATGGCATCGCCACCACCGAAGAGATCGACGACGCGATCCGCATGGGCTTTGGCCTGCGCTGGGGGCAGATGGGGCTGTTTGAGACATACCGCGTGGCGGGTGGCGAGGCGGGGATGCGGCATTTCATGGCGCAATTTGGACCGGCGCTGAAATGGCCGTGGACCAAGCTGATGGATGTGCCCGATTTTAACGACGAGCTGGTGGACTTGGTGGCGAGCCAGTCTGACGCGCAATCGGGCCATTATACCATCCGCGAGCTGGAGCGCATCCGCGACCAGAACTTGGTTGGTTTTCTGCGCGCGCTGAAAGATCGCAACTGGGGCGCAGGCAAAGTGCTGCGCGCGCATGATGTAGCGCGGGCGGCGGCGTTTCACGCCGCGCTCGATCACGAACCGAAGGCGGCCCCGCTGGTGATGGCGCATTTGCAGGTCTTGCCCGGCTGGATTGATTACAATGGCCACATGACCGAAAGCCGTTACCTTTTTGCAGCTTCCGAAGCCTGCGATAATTTCCTGCGGTTGATCGGGGCCGGGATGGATTATGTCGCGGGCGGGCACAGTTATTATTCTGCCGAGACGCATATACGCCATCTGGGCGAAGCCAAGCTGGGCGACCGGTTGATCGTTACCAAGCAGATCCTTTCCGCCGATGAAAAGCGCTTTCGCACATTTGTGCGGATCACGAAGGGCGATGTGTGCGTTGCCACGATCGAGCAGATATGCCTGCATGTGGACATGAAGGCGGGCAAGGCTGTGGTGGCCTCGCCGCAAGTTTGGAAAAAGCTTAAAGCCTTGGCCGATGCGCATGCCGGGCTGCCGATGCCAGAGGGCGCGGGCCGCGCGGTTGGTCAGGGCAAATGATGCGCCGGACGCTCGCCGGAATGCAGTTTTCGAAGGATATGTTATGAATTTTGGGCTGACTGCCGAGCAGCAGATGATCGTCGACACCACCCGCGCGTTTGTTGAAACCGAGCTTTATCCACACGAGGCCGAAGTGGAGCGGACGGGCATTCTGCGGCCCGAACTGATGCATGAAATCGCGGCGAAGGCGCGCGATGCGGGGCTTTATGCGGCCAATATGCCCGAAGATGTGGGCGGCGCTGGCCTCGATACGCTCACCTGGCTGCTGTATGAAAAGGAGCTCGGCAAGGCGAACTATGCGCTGCATTGGACTTGCGTGGCGCGGCCTTCGAATATCCTGCTGGCTTGCACGCCCGAGCAGCGCGAGCGCTATCTCTTCCCGTGCATTCGCGGCGAGAGGCACGATTGCCACGCGATGACCGAGCCCGGCGCGGGGTCTGACTTGCGAGGGATGAAAGCCACCGCGCGCGCCGATGGCGGGGATTTTGTGCTCAATGGCACGAAGCATTTCATCAGCCATGCCGATGTAGCGGATTTCGCGATTGTGTGGGTCGCCACGGGCGAGGAAAACACGCCGCGCGGGCGCAAAAAATTGATCACCGCGTTTCTGGTCGACAAGGGCACGCCGGGCTTCACCGTGCGCGATGGCTACCGCAATGTTAGCCACCGCGGCTATAACAACATGATCCTTGAATTCGATGATTGCCGCCTGCCCGCATCGCAAGTGCTGGGCGAGGTGCATAAAGGCTTTGAGGTTGCAGGCACATGGCTGGGCGCAACGCGGCTGCAGGTGGCATCAACCTGCCTTGGCCGGGCCGAACGCGCGTTTGGCCACGCGCTGAGCTATGCCGCCGAACGCCGCCAGTTTGATCAGCAGATCGGCAAGTTTCAGGGTGTTTCGTTCAAACTGGCCGATATGGCGCAGGCGCTGAAATCGGCCGAATTGCTAACGCGCGAGGCGGCGTGGAAGTATGATCAGGGCACGGTGACCGAGGGCGACATGGCGATGGCGAAACTCGCCGCGACCGAGGCGCTGGCGATGATCGCGGATGAGGCGATCCAGATCCACGGCGGCATGGGGCTGATGGAAGACCTGCCGCTTGAGCGGATCTGGCGCGACGCACGGGTCGAGCGGATCTGGGAGGGCACTTCGGAGATTCAGCGCCATATCATCAGCCGCGAGCTTTTGCGGCCGCTGGGCGGCTAGGGCCAGATGAACACGCTTGACCGCCTGCTCCGGCCAAAGTCGATCGCCACTCTCGGCTCGGGCTGGGCTGACAATGTGATCGAGCAGTGCCAGAAGATGGGCTTTGCCGGGCCGGTTTGGCCGGTGCATCCATCGCGGGCTGAGATCAGGGCGCTCAAGTGTTACCCCACGCTTGCCGCACTGCCGGGTGTGCCCGATGCAGTGTTTATCGGGGTGAACCGGCATGCCACGGTGGAGATCGTGGCTCAGCTTGCCGCGATGGGCGCGGGCGGCGCGGTCTGCTTTGCGGCGGGCTGGACCGAAGCGGGCGATGCCGCTTTGCAAGACCAGCTGGTTGAGGCGGCGGGCGCGATGCCGATTCTGGGGCCAAACTGCTATGGATTGATCAACTATCTTGATGGCGCGCTGCTCTGGCCCGATCAGCATGGCGGGCGGCAAGTGGCGCGCGGCGTAGCGATCGTCTCGCAATC
>JBBRXQ010000143.1:0-6341 GCA_038238515.1 Sphingomonadales bacterium
CGATATCGCCGCCGACCCTTCGGCACGCTGCGTGGTCCTCTCGGGCGCGGGCAAGGCCTTTTGCGCCGGGCACGATTTGCGCCAGATGAAGGGGCACCAGCCCGACCAAAACCGCCTCGAAACCTACCGCGCGCTGTTCTCCGCCTGCGGAGAAATCATGGAAGCCATCACCGCGCTGCCCGTTCCCGTGATCGCCCGTGTGCACGGCATCGCCACTGCCGCTGGGTGCCAGCTCGTCGGTGCGTGCGATCTTGCCGTGGCCTCAACCGATGCGCGCTTTGCCGTCTCGGGCATCAATGTCGGCCTGTTCTGCTCCACGCCCGCTGTTGCGCTCACGCGCAATGTGCCCGCCAAGCCCGCGTTCGAAATGCTGGTCACCGGCGATTTCATCAGCGCCGCCACCGCGCAAACATGGGGCCTGATCAACCACGCCGTCGCACCTGACGAGCTGGACTCCGCCACAGACGCGCTAGCCGCCGCAATCTGCGCCAAAAGCCCACACGCCATTCGCCGCGGCAAAGCGCTATTCTATGCACAGCACGAAGCCCCCCGCGCCCAGGCCTACGCCCTCGCCGCCGAAGTCATGGCGCAAAGCATGATGGACGAAAACACCGAGGAAGGCATCGACGCCTTCCTAATGAAGCGCGCGCCTGTGTGGCGCTGAGCGCCTCTACCAGCTTAGCACAACTTTGCCCGATTGCCCGCTGAGCATGATGTCAAAACCCTGCTGAAATTCTTCGCGCGGCAGGCGGTGGGTGATGATCGGGTCGATGTCCAGCCCGCCTTCGAGCAGGCCGAGCATCCGCCGCCAAGTGCCAAACATTTCGCGGCCATAGACCCCGCGCACGGTGATCGCCTTCATGATCACCGTGTTCCAGTCAAACTGCATTGTGCCATCGGGGATGCCCAGCAGCGCCAGATTGCCGCCCATCGTCAGCGCATCGATGGCTTGCAGCATGGCTTGCGGCGCGCCCGACATTTCCATCGCGACATCAAAGCCATGCTCAATGCCTTCCTGATGCATCACATCGCGCAGGTCTTCCTTGGCCACGTTCACAATGCGCACATCGGCCAGCTTCGCCGCCAGCGACAGGCGAAACTCGTTGATATCGGTCAGCACCACTGATCGCGCACCGGCCCTGCGCGCCACCGCCGCCGCCATAATGCCGATCGGGCCAGCGCCGGTGACCAGCACATCCTGCCCCATTAGATCAAATTGCTGCGCGGTGTGCACCGCATTGCCCAGCGGATCGAGCAGTGAGGCGACGTCAAGGCTAACCCGGTCGGGCAGCGGCACCACGTTGAACGATGGGATGCACAGATATTCTGCAAACGCGCCCTGCCGGTTAACGCCCACGCCCTTGGTGCCGGGATCGAGATGAAATTTCCCGGCGCGCGCGGCGGCGGAATTCAGATCGATGATATGCCCCTCGCCCGAAACACGCTGGCCCACCCTCAGCGGGCGCGACACCTCGCGACCAAGCTCAACAATCTCCCCGCTAAATTCATGCCCCACGATCATCGGCACCGGAACATTGGCAGCGGCCCAGCTGTCCCAATTGTAAATATGCATATCGGTGCCGCAAATCGCGGTCCGCTTCACCCGGATTAAAACATCATCGGGGCCGGGTTCGGGGATCGGCGCGCGGTCGGCCCAGATGCCTACCTCAGGTTTGAGCTTCGCCAGCGACGCCATGGTGTTTGAAGGCGTATTTGAAGTTGCGGTCATCCGATAATTCCCAATTCGCGGCCCACTTTGGTGAAGGCTTCTACGGCTTTGTTGATATGGTCTGCCTCGTGCCCAGCGCTCATCTGCACGCGGATGCGCGCCTGCCCGCGCGGCACCACCGGGAATGAAAACGCGGTGACATAAATACCCTCGTCCAGCAGGCGTGCCGCCATGCGCTGCGCCAGCGAAGCATCGTCAAGCATCACCGGGATGATCGGATGGCTTCCGGGCAGCAGGCGAAAGCCCACCTCGCTCATCGCCGAACGGAAATACGCGGCATTGCTCGTGAGCTTATCGCGCAGCCGGTCGCCCTCGGTGCTGTTCGAAATCGCAATCGCCGCAATCGCCGCGCCGCAGATCGCCGGGGCCAGCGCGTTCGAGAAAAGATAAGGCCGCGCGCGCTGGCGCAGCAGGTCAATCACCGGCTGGCGTGCCGCAATAAACCCGCCCATCGCCCCGCCCAGCGCCTTGCCATAAGTGCCGCTCAGAATATCGATCCGCCCTTCAACGCCGCAATGTGCCGCAGAACCCCGCCCGCGCGTCCCCAGCACGCCAGTGGCATGGCAATCATCCACCATGATCATCGCGCCGTGTTTTTCGGCCAGCGCCGCGATGGCATCGAGCTTGGCAACATAGCCGTCCATCGAAAATGCGCCGTCGGTGGCGATCAGCACATGCACCGCGCCATCTGCGCGCGCCTGCGCCAATTGAGCGTCAAGATCGACCATATCGCTGGTCGCAAACCGGTAGCGCTTGGCCTTGCACAGCCGCACGCCATCAATGATCGAGGCATGGTTCAGGCCATCGGAAACAATTGCATCATGCTCGCCCAGCAGCGGTTCAAACACGCCGCCATTGGCATCAAATGCTGCGGGAAACAGGATCGCGTCGTCAAAGCCCAGATAATCGGCGGTGGCGCGTTCCAGCTCCTTATGGATAGTTTGGGTGCCGCAAATGAAGCGCACCGAAGCCAAGCCCGCGCCCCATCGCTCAATCGCCGCGATAGACGCCGCCTTCACCCGCGCATCATTGGCAAGGCCGAGGTAATTGTTGGCGCAAAAATTGATCGCCGGGCCAGCGGACGTGGCAATATCCGCGGCTTGCGACGAGGACAAAACGCGCTCAGGCTTGAGCAAACCTTCGTCACGCAAGCTTAAAAGCGTAGCCGTGACATCATCGTAGAATTGCGAATCGACCATCTTACGCTCCCCCAGCCCGGTTGGCTAAGTGATGCAAAAATCAATGTCCATCGTGGGCAAACTGCCCTTTCGTTCATCACACCAGGTGAGGAACTATTCTGATGCAATTCCTGCGGTATTCAAAAAACACATAGCGTTGTTCTATTTCGCCAATTAGCCACGATCAAAGCGCGCAGCACGATCATACGAGGTGCAGACTGCCAAAGTGTTGAGAATCCTAATCTCAGCGGATCAGGATATAAGCGGCCACCGCAATCACCAATCCGGCAAAGGCAAATCGCGCCGCTTTTACGCGGCTGGCAAGCCACCGCGAAAGCGGCAGACCGATGATCGCTCCGCCAAATCCGCCCGCCACCAATGCTGCAAAAATTGGCCAATCCAGTTGGCCGGATGCGGCATAGCTAAAGCTGGTTGCCCCTCCAAACAGCGCCACCGAAACAAGCGATGAAGCCGCCGCATTGGCCAGAGTCATGCCAGTAGATACCATCAGCCCCGGCGCGATCAAAAAGCCTCCGCCGATCCCGAAAAAACCCGCCAGCAATCCCACAACGAGGCCGACTGGGGCCAATTTCAAAACCATCTGCGGGGTGAGGTGGGCCGCCGGATCGCCATCGGACTTGCGCGGCATCAGCATCGATAGCGCGATCGCAATCATCGCAATGGCAAACCAATGGAGCAGGCTTGCTCCATCGACCATTTTGCCAAGGTGCGCGCCCATTAGCGCGCCGGCCAAGCCTGCTGCGGCAAACACACTGGCGCATGGCCATTTCACCGCGCCCGCGCGGGCCTGCGCCGCCAGCGCGGTCGCGGCATTCACCGCTACTGCCGCCGCCGAGGTGCCAATGGCCACATGCGTATCGGCAATGCCGACAACATAGATCAGCCAAGGGGTGGCCAACACTGATCCTCCCCCGCCAAACACGGTCAACAGCGTGCCGATCAGCACCCCGCCAATCGCCGCAAGAGCAAGGCTGGTCTCCATCGGATCAGCCCGCCACAGCCCGGCGATTCCACGGTGCGAGCATCAACACGCGCGCCATGCCGCAAAAACCAGTCGCGCCCGCAAACGTAAGCCCTGCGCCAACAAACGCCGATAATCCAAACCAGCCGGGCGCAACCAACAATCCCAGAATAACACCCGCCAAGACCAGCGATCCCGCCGCGATCTGCACTTGCCGCATGATTTCGATGGGCGACTTGGCATCGATCACCAGCGGAAGCCCTGCCTTGCCCCAGGCATCAACGCCGCCGTTTAACACATGCGCTGCGCCCAAAGCGCGCGCCGCCAGCCGATCGGATGCGCCAGCCGTGCGCATTCCTGAGCGGCAGGTAAAGATCAAATCGCAATCAGCGGGCACCGCAAGATGCGTGGCCTCCCAGTTTGCCTGCCAGCTAGATAGCGGCTTTGAAAGCGCGCCGGCGATATGCCGCCGCGAAAATTCGTCCTTCTCACGAATGTCGACCAGCACAGCCCTGCCCTGATCGAGCAGCGCCTTTGCATCAACGGCGGAAAGCGGATTGAGCATGGCGGTCATTTCGAAGCTCCTGGTTCTGGCGGGCAAAAAAGTTCGGCAAGCGTGGCAATCACGCGCAGCGCAGCGGGGTCTAAAATCCGATAATGGATCATCTGGGCTTCGCGCCGCGTAGCCAGCAAGCCCTGCTCGCGCATCCGGGCGAGATGTTGAGAAAGCGCAGACTGCGAAAGGCCCACGCGTGTCTGCAACTGGCTCACGGAAAGCTCGCCATCGGCAAGCTGACACAGGATGAGCAGTCTGTGCTCATTGCCGAGTAAACGCAGCAACGCCGCGGCGCGGCCAGCGCTCTGCTGAAGGGTGGCGAGATCAAATTGAGCGGTATTGAGCATGATCCTAATATATTCATTGATTCTAATTTAGCAATCACTAATATAAGGACGAACAAGGAGCCTCCGATGTCCGAATCCACCACCATCTCGCTGCCCGCCGTTCAGGGATTTTTTGATCCGGCCACCAACACGGTGAGCTATATCGTTCATGATCCCGGCACCGGCGCAGCGGCGATCATCGATCCCGTCTTGGATTTCGCCCCGCGCAATGGCCGCACCAGCACTGCAAGCGCGGATGCGCTGCTCACTGCCATCGCGGCACAGGGCTTAAATCTCGTCTGGCTATTGGAAACGCACGCGCATGCCGATCATCTCTCTGCCGCGCACTACCTGCACGAGCAAACGGACGCTCCGATTGTCATCGGCAGCCACATTACGCAGGTACAAGCTATTTTTGCCCCCATCTTCGAAGCCGATGATGTCGCGCTCGATGGCAGCGCCTTTGATCGGCTGGTCGGCGAAGGCGATATCCTGCCGCTTGGCACGATGAACATTCATGTCATGCACACACCGGGGCACACCCCTGCCTGTGTCACCTACCATGTCGGCGATGCCGCGTTCATCGGGGATACGCTGTTCATGCCAGACTATGGCACCGCCCGCGCAGACTTCCCCGGCGGCGATGCCCGAGCGCTGTTTCATTCGGTCCAGCAGATCTTTGCCCTGCCCCCCGAAACGCGCCTCTTCACCGGCCACGATTATCTGCCTGCCGCGCGCAGTACGCCTGCATGGGAATCCAGCGTGGCGCAGCAGCGCGCCGGCAACGTGCATCTCAACGACACGGTAAGCGAAGGCGAATTCGTGGCGATGCGGCAGGCCCGCGATGCCACGCTTGATGTGCCGCAATTGATCCTGCCATCGCTCCAGGTCAATATCCGCGCGGGCGCCATGCCGCCCCCATCTCCCGGCGGACACACCTATTTGCGGCTGCCGATCAATGCGCTGTAACCAGAGCGAAGGCGCGCAGCGCTGAACCAGTTTGGATATAATCGAACTTAAAACGCTGTCCTACATCGGCTCAGTTAGGCATGGTTCAATCATGTCCGTCCGAACCTCAGATTTCCGTCGTTTTCTGAGCAGAATAGTCCCCTCGTGGTCCCCTGCCCGACTGGTTGACACTTCCTCTCTGGACTGTGTCAACTTCGTCAACCAAACCCGAAAAGCGCCCCGGATCGGGACACAATCGGACAGTTCAATACAGCAGGAAAGGTCTGCGTGTCTCGGACCATGCCGCCTCATCCGCAGCAGCAGCCGCTTCCAGATCGCCCGCCTGCGCCGCTGGATCATCCACCCATTCGCGCAGCGCCGGGCCGCCGTTGATCACATCGATCGCCAGCTTGTCGAAGACATACTCGTAAGGAAAATCGCGCCAGAGCGGATAGTCTGGATGGAGCTGACGGATCGCCTTGAACGCCAGCGCCTGCAAACGCCACGGGCGAAACGCGGCATGATCGTAAAACTTGCCCTCGGCATGGATCATGAGCGCATTGCATTGCGCCCCGGCGTGCTTGTGAAAGGTCGGCTCAAACCAGCATTCGCGCAGCGCGCA
>JBBRXQ010000144.1:0-6339 GCA_038238515.1 Sphingomonadales bacterium
CTCAAGCCGGGACCGCGCGGTGAGGGTGACGCCTTTGCCATCGCCCGCGATCCGAAACGCCAGTTGTTGCCAGATGCGGTGCTCGTTCATCAGCGCCGGGCCGATGGGATCGGTGCGGACGTAGGCATAGCCGAGCATCGCTGTGGTGGTCTTGTCGAGCTTGAGCCCGATCCCCGGCCGCAGCAAGATTTGCCCCGCACGGGCGGCGTTGTCGGTCATCCGCAGCTGACCTTCGAGCCAGACAACAACCTTTTTGTTCACATCGATTGTGGCGGTTGCCGCCGCCCACGACTGCAGGTCTTCGTCAGCAGCGCGAGCCGGAGAGATCGTTGCCGCGCAAAGCGCGATGAGAGCGAGGAGTTTCCATGACATGCGTCTGGGCATAGAGCCAAGACGCTGCGTTGCTGCTTACACGCACATGCGCGACAATCCGTATGGCCGTATCAGAATTCCATTCACGCGATTGACGCGGGGTTTACTGACGTAAGGTTTACTGACGGGGGGGTTACGAAAACATGCTTTCTGGCGCTTCGAGTAGCGCTTTAAGCGTTTGCAGGAAGTGCGCGCCCGCCGCGCCATCGATGGCGCGGTGATCGACCGAGAGGCTTAGCGCGATGCGGCTTTCAAACACAATGTCGCCGTCCAAGTCTTCGGCGGCGACGCGGTTCATCGCGCCGACAGCGAGGATCGCACCCTGCGGCGGATTGATGATGGCATCAAATTCTTCGATCCCAAACATCCCCAGATTGGAGATCGAGAAGGTACCACCGTCCATGTCTTCATAGCTAAGGCGCCCCGCAGCGGCTTTATCAATCAGCGCACGGGTGGTGGCCGCGATCTGGGCAATGTGCATGCGGTCTGCTTGGCGCACAATCGGGGTAACGAGGCCCTTGGGGCTGGCCACCGCGATCGCCACATCGGCATGGGGGAAGCTGTGCATGCTATCGCCGTGGACTTGCACATTGACATCGGGGTGCCGCGCCAGCGCCATGCCGACCGCTTTGACGATGTAGTCATTGATCGACGCCTTGGTGCCCAGCACCAGATTGGCGGTTTTGCGCAGCGCGATCAACTCATCGACCCGCGCCGACACGCGCAAGTAGAAATGCGGGATGGTTTGCTTAGCCTCGGTGAGGCGGCGCGCGACGATTTTGCGCACCTTGTCGAACGGCTGGATCGCGGCCTGATTGGCCACTAGCGCAAATGGCGCGCCGAATGTTGCCGGAGCGGAGGGAGCGGCTGGCGCGGGCACGAGAGCCAGCACGTCAGCCTTGGAAATGCGCCCGCGCGGCCCGGTGCCGCCCAGCCCAGCCAGATCAATCCCGTGGAGCGCGGCGAGCCTGCGCGCCAGCGGCGAGGCAAAGATCGCGGCGATTTCGGGCGGGAGCGGGGCAGGGCCGCTGAGCGAGTGCGCCTGCGCGGGGAGCATTGCCTGCGCCACGTCTTGATAGGTGATCCGGCCATTGCGGCCCGATCCTTCGATCGCTTCGATATCGACCGCGTTCGTTTCGGCCAGCTTGAGCGCTTCTGGGCTGATTGGACGGTTGGTCACGATGGCCTTTGGGGCTTTGGGGGCGGTGACTGCTAGTACGGGCGCTGGCGCAGGAGGTGTTGCAGGTTCGGCGGCTTTGCCCGGATCGCCGGTTTCGGCGGGAACAAATGCGGCGATGAAGGCGTCGATTTCGGCATCGCTGGCGGCAGCATCGGCGAATACGGCGAGCAGGGCGCCCACAGGCAGCACGTCTTCACCGGCGGAGGCGAGCACGCGCTTTGCCACCGCATCGTATTCGGCCTCAACCTCGTTGGTGATCTTGGCGGTTTCGATCAGGCACAGCGTTTGGCCCTTCGCGAAAGCATCACCTTCGTTGATCATCCATTCGGCAATGGTGCCCTCGGTCATTTCGATGCCCCATTTGGGCATGCAGAACGGGCGGATATCGGCCATGATGCGGTTCCTTAGCGGAAGCTCAGAACCTTGCGCACTGCCGCTTCGATCTTGTCGACCGAGGGCAAGTACGCCGATTCCAGCTCTCGCGCGAATGGGACAGGGGTGTGCGGCGGGTTCACGCCGAGTGGTGGGGCTTTGAGGCTGGCGAAGGCCTTTTCGGCCACAGTGGCGCAAATATCAGACGCCATGCTGCAACGCGGCGGGGCTTCGTCGACCACGACCAGACGGCCGGTCATTTCGACCGAATCGAGGATTGCTTCCTCATCGATCGGGCTGGTGGTGCGCAGATCGATCACATCGCAGCCGATGCCCTCGGCAGCGAGCTTGTCTGCCACCGCCTCACAGCGCCCGAGCAGAAGGCCGGTGGACACAATGGTGACATCGCCGCCCGCGCGCGAGAGCCGCGCGTGGCCAAACGGGATCACATAATCAAGATCGTCGGAAACTTCGCCGCTGGTTCCGTAAAGCGCCTTGTGCTCCAGAAAAATCACTGGATCATCGTCGCGGATGGCTTGGCGCAGCAGGCCCTTCACGTCTCCGGGGGTGGTGGGCATCGCCACTTTCAGTCCGGGCATGCCGGTTAGGATCTGGTGCACCGCCTGGCTGTGTTGTGCGGCGGCGTTAAACCCCGCGCCGTAAGCCATGCGGATCACCGCCGGGCATTTGGTTTTGCCGCCAAACATATAGCGGAACTTGGCGATCTGGTTCCAGATTTGATCGAGGCTGACCCCGATGAAATCGGCAAACATCAACTCGGCCACGGGGCGTTTGCCTGCAAGCGCAAGACCCGCCGCCGCGCCCATAATCGCGCTTTCCGAAATTGGCGTGTCGATCACGCGGTTTGCGCCGAATTTGCCGAACAGGCCGATCGAGGTTGACCAGATCCCGCCGATTGCTTCGGGGCCGCCCGCCGTGCCCATGCCGCCAACGATATCTTCGCCGAGCACGACAACATTGGGGTCGCGCGTCATTTCCTCGACAATCGTCGAAAGAATGGCTTCGCGGTACATCATCTTGACCATTGCTTGATTCCTGCTGCTTAATCTTTGCTGTCAGTAGCTGATGTAAACGTCGGTCAGGACGTCTTCTGGCCTGGGCCGGTCAGCGGCCCTGGCTTTCACCACCGCGTCTTCAATTTGTTGAAGAACTTCGGCATCGAGCGCATCGAGATCGGCGTCGGTGAGCAAGCCTGCGCCGGTTACGCTTTGGCGAAACCGCTTAAGGCAATCGCGCGTTTCGCGGATACGGTCGAGCTCGCCCGGTCCGCGATAACGCTGCGGATCGCCCTCAAAGTGGCCGAAAAATCGCTCGGTATCAAATTCGATGGCGGCTGGGCCATGGCCGGCGCGAACATATTCGAGCGTTTCGCGCATCGTTTCATCGACCGAGAAGAAATCGGTACCGTCGCCGCGCCACACTTTCATGCCAAACGCTTCGGCGCGGCTGGCGATATCATTCGACGTGCCGACCGCATATTCAAAGCCGGTGTGTTCGGAATAATGGTTGTTCTCGAAGATGAAGATCGCAGGTGCTTTCGTGACCACGGCAAGGTTCATGGCCTCAAACGTGGTGCCCTGATTGCACGCGCCGTCGCCGGAAAACGCGATGGCAACATGGCCGAGGCCATCTATCTTCGCCGAAAGCGCGGCACCGACTGCAATTGGAGCGCCAGCGCCGACGATACCGTTCGCGCCGAGCATGCCCTTGTCGACATCGGCGATGTGCATCGATCCGCCTTTGCCTTTGCACAATCCTTCGCGGCTGCCCCAGATTTCGGCCATCATGCCATCGACATCGCAACCTTTGGCGAGGCAGTGGCCGTGGCCGCGGTGCGTTGAGACGAGCTTATCGTCGGTGGTCAGGTTCTCACAAACCCCGACTGCGACGGCTTCCTGACCGCAATAGAGATGTGTGAAGCCGGCGATCCCGCCGGTTTGAATATCGATGTGCAGGCGTTCCTCGAACTCGCGGATTACCTTCATCTGGCGATAAGCGCGCAATAGCGCTTCACGGCTCAGCTGCATGTTTGCTCCCTGCCTTTCAGGCTTTGGTTCCTGTTGCCGTTCATAAGCGGCATCTGCGCGATTTTTCCGACTGTGCAAAACGCTAGGTGACGGATATTTCTCAACTCTCACGCGCCTTGATCCAGCCGATTCCTCGGCGCAGCAACTCGTAAAACACGGGCAAATCCCAAGCGCAACGATCCACTGTGGGCCACCATTCGAGCATTGGTTGGAGATCATAATGCCCCCGGCAATGACCTAGCGTGTTGTAAAGCACCGCGCCCGCGCCGTGTTTTTTGATATACATGACCGGATATGTGCCGGGCGCATCGGCTGCTTCGACAAAGCCGGTGCCCTCTGCAGTGCATTCGGTTTCGAGCAAGACATGCAAATCGCCGTGCGTTTCGAGGTGGTA
The DNA here is from genome assembly GCA_038238515.1 of Sphingomonadales bacterium. Taxonomy (GTDB): domain Bacteria; phylum Pseudomonadota; class Alphaproteobacteria; order Sphingomonadales; family Sphingomonadaceae; genus Novosphingobium. The sequence goes on from JBBRXQ010000144.1 coordinate 4,367, forward strand.
AAGTTCGTCGGTCGTTTCGAACGCTTTGATACCCTCCATCAGCGGGTGCGCCGGATCGGTGACGGTGACCATGTAAGGCTCGATCGCGGGGTGCGAGATAAACTGGCTGCCGAGCAGATCCATCATTAGCGGCGACCAGCGCGGCGCATCCCACTTGCCCGCATTGGGGCCATCGGTGAGCATCCGCAGTACCGAATTGGTGCCGTGGAGCGCATACCAGCGTCCGCCTTTGTTCAGCCAAGCGCGTAAGGCTTCCTGCGCTTTGAGCGAGGGGGTGACGTCGCAGGTGTAGGAAATGATGATATCGGCCTTGCCCAGCGCCTCGAGGTTTTCGTAATCCTCAAACACGCGGGTGCGCACGCGCTCGTCTTCGCTTAGCAGCTTTAGAAGTTCGAGCCGGGCGAAATCGATATCGTGCCACACACCGCCCGCGATCAGCACACAATTGATGCGCGGCGGTTTGGTCTCGGTCTCGCTCATTTTGCGCCTCCCAGTACGCTGCCAAGTTCGCCGCTCAGATATTTATCGAGCGTTTGATGAAACTGCCTGATTCGGATTTCCTGATAGTCCGCCAAATTGATGCGTCCATTTTTGGAGGCATGGAGCCCTTGCTGAACAAAGGGCAGATTGTCCATGTCCTGATTAAACACATCGCCGAGCACGCCGATTTCGGGCGCGTCGGTCCATTGCTGATCAGGGCCGAGCAGGTGCATCGGCACGCTGCGCGGCATCGGCTCGCCCTTTTTCACCCGCGCAAGAATGCGCACTTCCATCAGGCAGGTATCGGGCGTGGCACCGGGCCGCCAGCGATAGACGATGTTGGGCATGAACCCGCCCCACGGCGCGAAATTTGGGAAAACGTTATAAACCAGCGCATCGAGCAATTCGCTATCTGTCGCATCGTCATGATCATAGCCGGTCTGCGCGGTGTAACCGCTGCGCATTGCCGCGCCCAAGGCTTCGCGCGCGGTCATGCCATCGGGCACGGTGACCGCGAAAGGATCGCTGCTCGCCCCAGAGCTATCGGCGTAGTTATCGCTCGAGCGGCCATTGTATTTGACGAACTCGTCGACGATCCATTGCTGCGGCTGGCCATTGCCATCAACGTGCGGTGACATCACGCCGAACGGCACGAGATTGACGTTCACATTGTCGCCCCACGTCCAATAGGCGCTGTTGCTATCGCCGGTGAAGGGCAGCAATTGCGGGTGGGTAATGACGGTGTGCCATGCTTCCATGAAGGCCTCTGCGGTCACTTTCCAATTGGCCGGGACTTCTTTGGCGACCCAGACCACGGTGGTGCATTCCTCATGCCGCCAGCGCTTGAAAAATTCTGGGATTGGCGCGAGAAATTCCTCAAGGCTCGGTCCGCCCGCTTCCTCGCGCAAGAAAATATAGCCGCCCCAGCGGCCCACTTCGGCCTCTGGCAGGCTCATCTGTTCCTTTTTGAGGTGCGGGAAATCCCATGCGCAAGGCATCGTGTCAAAGCTGCCGTCCTTGTGCCACGTAAAGCCGTGGAATGGGCAGGTGAATTTGTCCGCCGCGCCGTCTGCAGTGCGCAGTTTGCGGCCGCGATGGAGGCAGACATTGTGCATCGCGCGAACGGAGCCATCGTCCTGGCGGCTGATGAGATAGGAGCGCCCGGCATTTTCATAGATGATGAAATCGCCCGGCTCAGGCAGATCTTCCTCGCGCGCGGCGAACTGCCATACATAAGGCCACATTTTGTCGCGCTCTTCTTGCGCAAAGGCTTCGCTGGTGTAGCGCGCGGCGGCGATCGGCTCGGACCCCAGATATTGATAGCTTTCCTGCGTCAGAATCGCGGGCACGGGCCGCGAATCTGCCTGCATCAAATCGTCCCAGCTGGTCCCTGCGCAGCGCGCCATGCCGCCGCCGACCGTTGGATCACTTTCCGCCATTGCCATCCATCCTTCGTTCAAAGCTTGCTGGACTTGTCCGCGCCCCTATTCAAA
>JBBRXQ010000145.1:0-6335 GCA_038238515.1 Sphingomonadales bacterium
CCCCGGCGAGATTGCCAAGCACGATCACCTCGTAATGGAAACCGGCTCGGGCCACGTCCTCGCATTGAATGATGCTCGCCGGTTCGGTTCTGTCGATCTGGTCGATACCGCCGCGCTCGATCTGTGGCCCACCTTTGCCGCGCTTGGCCCAGAGCCGCTAGGTCCGGGCCTGAGCGCGAGCCATCTGGCGCAGGCCTTCGAAGCGCGCTTTGCGGCGGTAAAGCTGCTGCTGCTCGATCAGCGGATCGTGGCGGGCCTCGGCAACATCTACGTCTGCGAAGCGCTTCACCGCGCGCGCATCCACCCAGAGCGCCAAGGCGGCAAAGTATCGCGCGCCGCGCTGGCGCGCCTCGTCCCCGCAATCAAGGAAGTGCTGGCCGAAGCCATCGCGGCGGGTGGCTCCACCTTGCGCGATTATGCGCAGCCCACCGGCGAACTGGGCTATTTCGCCAAAGACTGGCGCGTCTATGGCCGCGAAGGCAAACCCTGCACCTGCGGCGCTCCGGTCGAGCGCATCGTCCAAGGCGGCCGCTCCAGCTTCTTCTGCGGCAAATGCCAGAAGTAACCGAACAACAACCCTATCGCCCTCGATCTCGATCCAACCCCGTCACCCCGCGCCAACCAGTCAGCCCAAAATCTTCCCCCCTTGCCCCCACGGCCCCTTTGGTTCAGCTTCACTTTCGACGGCCAGTGAAACGCAACAACGGGGAAAGCGCATGTCTATGAGCACCGATCGCCGCACGATATTGGCCGCAGGATTGGGCACAGCTCTAGCCGCCATCGCCCGGCCAGCCTTCGCCGCCGGCACCGATGAGGCAGACCTCATCATCACCAACGCGCGCATCCACACCCTCGACCCCACGCAGCCCAGCGCCACAGCGCTCGCGGTGCGAAATGGCCGCTTCGTGCGCGTCGGCGGCGATATGGCGGGGCTGACGGGCAAGTCCACGCAAACCATTGATGCAAAGGGCATGACCATCGTTCCCGGCTTCATCGATTGCCACAATCATGCCAGCGGCGACATGCTGATCCACGAAGTCGCGGTCGGCAATCCGCTTGAGGTTGAGTTCGTCACCATCGCCTCGATCATCGAAAAGCTGAAGGCGCGCGCCAGCACCACCCCGCCGGGCATGTGGGTCGAAGGCTTTTTCCACGATGATACCAAGCTTAAAGATGGGCGCTCGCTCACCCTTGCCGATCTCGATCAGATATCGCGCACGCATCCCGTTTGGGTGCATCATCGCGGCGGGCACACCGGCTTTTTCAATTCCTTTGCGCTGAAGCAGGCGGGCATCACCCGCAATAGCGCCAATCCCGAAGGCGGCACCTTTGATCGCGACGCCAATGGCGAGCCCAATGGCCGCGTTACCGACAACGCGCTCGACGTCATCGGCAAATTTGGCACCCGCCCGGTCTACACCCCCGCCCAGCAGGCGCAGCGCGCGCGCGAAGCGGCGGCGCACATGTCCAAAACCTTCGCGCGCTATGGCCTAACCGGCGTGCACCACCAAGGCGGCGATCTCGCCGCGCTGCAGGCCATCCGCCAAAGCGGCGATCTGCTCCACCGCGTCAGCTACGAGGCCTACCCTCCGTTCCTCGATGCGATGATCACAGGCGGCCTTGAAACCGGCTTTGGCGATGACTGGATCAAGCTGGGCGCCACCGCCGAACACACCGTCGACGGGTCGTTTTCTGAGCGGACGCTGGCGCGCAGCACCCCCTATCCCGGCCGCAGCCCGCCCTATTATGGCAACATTACCGAGGCGCAGGAGCCGCTCAACGCCTGGGTGGAAAAGGTCCACCGCGCCGGGATTCAGGTCAATTGCCATGCCAACGGCGATGTCGCGATCGGTATGGTGCTCACCGCGTTCGAGCTTGCACAAAAAGCATTCCCGGTGCGCGATGCCCGGCCCAAGATCACGCATTGCACGCTGATCAACGATGATCTGGTCCGCCGCATCAAGGCCGCAGGCGCGATCCCCGCGCCGTTCACGTCTTACGCCTACTACAACCCCGACAAATTCAAATTCTACGGCAAGGAAATGATGCAGCGCTGCATGGCCTTCCGCTCGTTCCTTGATGCGGGCATCCCCGTCTGCGCCGGATCAGACTTCTACCCCGGCCCGTTCTCCCCCCTGATGGGCATGCAAGGCATGGTGACGCGCACCGGCTGGAACGGCGAACTGTGGGGCGCAAGCCAGCGCATCACCCCCGCCGAAGCCTTGCGCATCAACACATACAACGGCGCCTACGCCAGCCGCGAAGAAACCATCAAAGGCTCGATCACCGCAGGCAAACTGGCGGACTTCGTCATGCTGGCAGACGACCCGCTGACGATAGCGGCAGAGCGGATCAAGGACATCCAGATTGTGCGGACAGTGACTGGGGGGCGGATTGTTTATGAGGTGTGAGGGCGTGCGCGACGAAATCTCCCCGCTTGTCCGGCTGCTTTCCAACAAGCCGCAAAACGCAGAGCTTGGCAACAAAAGCCGATAGCAAACTTGCGCATGAGCAAACCTTTTTCATATTTTTCCGCTGAACTAAAAATTTTTTGTTGGCGATGTCGAAATCGGCAATTGCCGAGCGTCCTAGGGGTCTCGAAACACAAAACTTGAAGGATTGATGATGATTTTCAATGTGACCCCCATTTATGCGCTGCCAGTAGCGGCAATCTACCTGATCCTCTGGTTCCGGGTCTCCGCCGTGCGCTCGGCGACCGGTGTGTCGTTTGGCGATGGCGGCAACATTCTACTGCTACAGAGGCTGCGCCAGCACGGCAATTGCGCCGAATGGTCGTCCTTTGTGCTCATCCTAATGATCCTTGCAGAAGGCATGAGCACGCCCGGCGAGTGGCTGCATATCTCGGGCGCGCTACTGCTGGTTGGACGCATCGCGCATCCCTTCGGCCTGAAATCTAATACGGCTGCGCACCCGCTTCGGTATGTCGGCAACGGCACCAATCTGCTTGCATCGCTCAACGCGATGATCTGCATCGCCGTCCACATTCTCGGCCTGTAACATTCTGAACTCTAGGAGAAATCCAATGCAATATATGCTCTTGATGTACAACAACCCAGCTGTTGAGCCCGCTTACGGCACCCCCGAATTCCAGGAAATGATGGGCGGATTTTTCGCCGCGAACGAGCGGATGAAGGCCGATGGAGTGCTTCGCTCTGGCGAAGGGCTGCAAGGCATTGAAACCGCAACCTCGCTGCGGATTAAATCGGGCAAAGTGGAGACAATGGATGGCCCGTTTGCCGAAACGCGCGAGCATCTAGGCGGTTATTATGTCATCGATGTGCCCGATCTGGATGTGGCGCTGAAGTATGCCGCGATGATCCCATCAGCGCATTTTGGCACGGTCGAAGTGCGCCCGCTGATGAACTATAATCCGGCAGGATAACGCCATGGGCGCCGCCGCATCTGGTTCCGCGGCCCGTGCCATTCCGGTGGCGCGGGAGCTTGACCGCGTGATGCGGTCGGATCAGGGGCGGCTGCTGGCGGCTCTGACAGCGGGGCTGAGAGATATCAGCCTTGCCGAGGAAGCGCTGCAAGAGGCCGCCATTTCGGCGCTCTCGCATTGGGGCAGAACGGGGCTGCCCGCCTCGCCCCAAGGCTGGCTGCTTCAGGTTGCGCGGCGTAAAGCCATAGACCGTCTTCGCGGCATAACGCGCGACACCCGCAAGGCCGAAGCATTGACACGGTTGGTAGCCGACGAAGCCGCGCCCGAGCCAGAGGCTATCCCCGATGAACGGCTACGCCTGATCTTTGCGTGCTGTCACCCGGCTCTCGAAATGAAATCGCGCGTTGCGCTGACTTTGCGCACGGTTTGCGGTTTGGACACCGCTGAAATCGCGCGCGCCTTTCTGGATGCAGAGCCGACGATGGGCCAACGGCTTAGCCGTGCGAAGGCCAAGATCGCGGGCGCGGGCATCCCGTTTGCCGTGCCCAATGCCGAAATTTGGCCTGCTCGCCTCGATGCGGTGCTCACCAGCGTCTACCTAATCTTCACCACCGGTTATGTCGCGGGGCCCAGCGAACCGCGCGATCTTTGCCGTGAAGCGGAGTATCTTGTCCGTTTGATCGACAAGTTGCACCCCAATGATTCGGAAATCGAAGGGGCGTTGGCGATGATGCTGCTGACAGTAGCGCGCCGCGCTGCTCGGATCGGCCTTGATGGCGCCAGCCTGCCACCCGCCGAACAAGACCGCAGCTTATGGGATTGCGACCGCATCGCCGAGGGCCGCGCAATACTGGCGCGCGCAATGCAGCGGCGCGGGCCGGGTCCATTCCAGATCAAGGCCGCGATTGCGGATTGCCAAATGGCCAATCCTCAGCCCGATTGGCCGCAGATCGCCGCGCTTTATTATGCGCTATGGCACTTTGAACCCACGCCCGTGGTCACGCTGAACGCGGCTGTGGCGATGGCCGAGGCTGGGCAGCCTGCCCGCGCCTTGGCGATCGTCGAAGGGCTTGCAGCCGATCTGTCTGATTACCAACCATGGCACGCCGCGCGCGCCGCCCTCTTGTTGATGACGGGCAACCGCACGGAGGCTGTCTATGCGTATCAAAAAGCAATCATCCTAGCGCCGGGACCACCCGAGAGGATATTTCTAGAGCGACGTTTGGCACGCATTGCGGTTTAACTGCATCTTATCCGCCATGCGGGAGAAAATGCAGTTCCTCACCCAAACCCCTCAAAAATTCAGCCCGAAAAACTCCTCCAGTTTCTCGCCGACATAGTCGAACTGTTCGGCTCCCAGCGCGGGATACAGCCCCAGCCAGAAGGTGTTGTTGGCCACGATGTCGGTCTGCGTCAGGTCGCCGACCACGCGGTAGTTTACGTGCTGAAAATAGGGCTGGCGGGTTAGGTTTCCGGCGAAGAGGAGGCGGGTGCCGATTTTGTTTTGATCGAGGAAGCGGGTCACGTCGACGCGTTTGGCATCGATGCCTTCGCGCAGGGTGAGCGGGTAGCCGAACCACGATGGGTCTGAATTCGCTGTCGCTTCGGGCATGATGAAGATTTCTTCGAGGCTTTTGAGCCGCTCTGTCAGCAGGCCAAAGTTGCGGCGACGTGCTTCGATGAAGCCGTCCACGCGGTCAAGCTGCGCCACGCCGCAGGCGGCCTGCATGTCGGTGATTTTCAGGTTATAGCCGAGGTGCGAATAGACATATTTGTGGTCATAGCCAAACGGCAGCGTGCCGTGCTGCTGGCCAAAGCGCGATCCGCAGGTGTTGTCGCAGCCCGCCTTCCCATGAGCAATGCCGCTGGGACACCGCACGAAAGTCAGCTAGTCAGCAATCGGACCAGTGTGTAGCATGGCGTCGATAGGACCCCCAAACGCGATAAATAGGGTGCAAGGTTTTGCGCCGATGCAGGTGGCAGTATGGGGCAGCGCCGCCGGACCATAAGCGTACATCCCCTTGGTCATAATGGTCTCAGCCGCACCGCGGTATTTCACCTTGAGGCGACCCGACACGAGAACCATCCGTTCAGGCGAGCTGTGGGTGTGGGCGGGAAGCGTTTGCCCTCCGCGTATGCGAAGAAACACGTCGGCATTGGGCTTGGCAGGGTCACCGCGCAAAACGCCGATCTCACAGCCGGTTGGGAAAATTGCTGGACAGGTGCCCCATTCCAGCGCGCTGTCAGCTTCGCTGATCGACAGGGGCAAGTCAGCGGCCCGTGCTGCCGGGGCAGCCACGGCTAACATCAGAAGGGCGACGGCGGTCAGTTGATGGGACAACATTTCGGGGTTCCTCCGATCAGACCGAATTCCATATGCTACTTCTGTGCATCATTCTCCGTCAAGTCCGACCAGAGAAGCCCTTCCTTCGACATCGATCTCAGCCAGAATTCCTTTGCGAATGAGGCTGCGCTCATATGGTAATAAGCCCAGCAACGAAGGACCGCAACCAGGTTGGCTGCCTAGTAGCTGGTTCCCGTGAAAATCTATGCAGGACGTCAAAATAAACGACCGGCAGTTATGTACCCAGCCTCTGCCAAAACCGGACAATCAGGAATCGGCGCAATCCTTGTCGTTACTTGGTGGATTTCCGACTCAATACAAATGGCAGGTTCATCCGCAACTTGCTATTTACGTTCGTAACTAGAAACAGCATCAAAGTCCCATTTGTCAACATTCAACAAGTCAACGGCAAGCCCCGATCATACCCTCTTCCCGCATCGCACCGAGCTCCCTCAAAAATTCAGCCCGAAAAACTCCTCCAGTTTCTCGCCGACATAGTCGAACTGTTCGGCTCCCAGCGCGGGATACAGCCCCAGCCAGAAGGTGTTGTTGGCCACGATGTCGGTCTGCGTCAGGTCGCCGACCACG
>JBBRXQ010000146.1:0-6279 GCA_038238515.1 Sphingomonadales bacterium
GGCCCGAACGCTCGGGGCCAAACACCAAGGCGCTGCGAGATGGCGCAGCGGCGATATCTTTTGCTGCCTGCTCGGGGGTTAGCACCGGTTTGGCCACGCCGCGTTTACGCACGGTGGTGGCATAAACATGCGCGCAATCGGCGACCGCTTCGGCCAATGTATCAAATACTGCGGCCCTTTCAAGCACCACATCGGCCCCAGCGGCTGATGGCCCCGCCGAAGGATTGGGCCAGCCATCGCGAGGGGACACCAGCCGCATCTCGGTCAAACCAAAATTGAGCATGGCGCGCGCCGCCTTGCCAATATTCTCGCCGAGTTGCGGGCGCACGAGGACGATGATGGGCTGGTTCATTGCTCGCCCATTTCGCGCACGGTGCTGGCGAATTCTTCAAAATCGCGCGCTTCAGTGAAATCGCGGTAGACGCTGGCGAAGCGGATGTAGGCGACGCTATCGAGCAGCCGCAGCCCCTCCATCACCATTTCGCCGATCTGGCGGGTGGCCACCTCGGCCTCGCCCAGCGTTTCAATCTGACGCTGGATCCCTGAGACAAGCTGGTCGCGCTGTTCCTGCGCTACCGGCCGCTTGCGGCATGCCAGCGCGACCGATTGCTCGATTTTAGCGCGGTCAAATGCTTCACGGCGTACGTCACCAGCACTCCCGCTTTTGACAACCATGATATCGCGCAATTGCACGCGCTCAAATGTGGTAAAGCGCGCACCGCAGCTTTCGCATTGCCGCCGCCGCCGGATCGAGGTGTTGTCCTCGCTCGGCCGGCTGTCCTTTACCTGGCTGTCTTCATGGGCACAAAACGGGCAGCGCATTCGTCTAGCGTTTGATCCTCTGCCAGAAAGCATAGCCCGCGCCGACAGCAAGCCCGAGCGGCAACGATACGAACGGCAGCAGCGCGCCAGCAACGGCGCCGATTCCAGCTCCGATCAGCACTGGCTTAGTCGAAGGATGGTTCATGCCCTGTTTGGCCATTGCGGAAACTTCTGCCGTGGCGCGCGAGGCGAGATCGTCATTGTCAGCCATTGCCTTACATCTCCGGGTAAATGGGGAAGCGATTGCACAGGCCTTCAACCTGCTCGCGCACCCGCTGTTCAATCTGGCCATCGCCTTCTTCGCCATTGCGGGCAAGTCCTTCGACGACTTCGGCGATCAATTTGCCGATTTGGGTGAACTCTTCCTCGCGAAAGCCGCGCGTAGTGCCCGCAGGCGTGCCCAGTCGCACACCCGAGGTGACAAATGGCGAGCGCTTGTCAAACGGGATGCCGTTTTTGTTGCAGGTCAGCCAAGCGCGATCGAGGCCCTTCTCGGCGGCCTTGCCGGTCACATCTCTTGAGGTAAGATCGACCAGCATCGAATGGTTGTCCGTGCCGCCAGAAACAATGCCAAGACCGGCGGCCTGAAGGCTTGCCGCCAGCGCCCGCGCATTGGCGACAACTTGGTGCGCATACGCCTTGAATTCAGGCCGCAATGCCTCGGCAAACGCAACCGCTTTGCCTGCGATTGTGTGCATCATTGGCCCGCCCTGAAGCCCCGGGAATACAGCCATGTTGAACTTCTTGGCGAGAACTTCGTCGTTCGTCAGGATCACACCAGAGCGGGGGCCGCGCAGCGATTTGTGCGTGGTTGTGGTAACCACATGCGCATGGGGGAAGGGCGAGGGGTGCGCGCCGCCCGCCACCAGCCCCGAAATGTGTGACATATCGACCAGCAGATACGCACCAATCGCATCGGCGATCTCACGAAATCGGCCGAAGTCCCACAGGCGCGAATAGGCAGTGCCACCCGCAATAATAAGCTTTGGCTTGTGCTCGTGCGCCAGCTTTTCGACCACGTCCATGTCGATCAGATGGTCATCCTCGCGCACGCCGTAAGCAACTGGGTTAAACCACTTACCACTCATGTTCACCGGCGAACCATGCGTCAGGTGGCCGCCCGAATTGAGATCGAGACCCAAAAAGGTGTCACCGGGCGAAAGCAGCGCGAGGAACACCGCTTGGTTCATCTGGCTGCCCGAATTTGGCTGCACATTGGCAAAACCGCAGCCAAACAGCTGCTTGGCGCGCTCGATCGCCAACGTTTCCACAACATCGGCATATTCGCAGCCGCCGTAATAGCGCTTGCCCGGATAGCCTTCGGCATACTTGTTGGTCAGCACCGAACCTGTAGCTTCGAGCACGGCGAGGCTGGTGATGTTCTCGCTAGCGATCAGCTCGATCTTGGTCTGCTGGCGGTGAAGCTCACCGCGAATGGCGGCGAAGATTTCAGGATCAGCTGCTTCCAGATGCTGAGTGAAAAAGCCCGGCTTGCGGATTTCTGGGGCAGAAGCGGCGGTAGTCATCAGGTTCATGGGTGGGCTCCCTCTGGAAGATGATTGGCGTGCATTAAAATACAGGATCGGAAAGTTTTGCAACGCGGCCTTCGTGCCGCCCGCCAGAAAATTCGGTACTCAAAAAGGCATCGAGACAGGCCATCGCCAAGTCTGGCCCGATCAGGCGCGCGCCCATTGCGATGCAATTGGCATCGTTGTGCGAACGGGCCAGAGCGGCTGACAGTGGCTCTGACACTAGCGCGCAGCGACACGCTGGGTGGCGATTGACCGCAACCGAAATGCCTATGCCCGATCCGCACAGCGCCACGCCGAATTCCGCCAACCCTTCAGCCAAAACCGAAGCGAGTTTATAGCCAAAGTCTGGATAATCAACGCGGTCCGCCGTGTCGGGGCCCAGATCGGCAACCTCATGCCCCAGGCCAATCAGATATTCGCGCAGTTCCGACTTGAGATCGAATGCGGCGTGGTCAGAGGCGATGGCGATGCGCAAGGGGAATCCTGCTGGAAGGAGACGAAAGGATAGTCCGCATGCCTATAAGCGGTTGAGGCAGTCTAGGCCACATTAATTGCCCTAATAGCCAGTTCAAGCCAAGACTGCGGCTGCGAAAACGCTTGGCCATGCCGGTCGCTCACGATACCCCTTGCGGGAGGGGACAGCGTGGTGATGAATAAAACAGGTCTCGCACTTATCGCGCTGCTGGCAGGAATTGCGCTGGCGGTCTTCGCCACCACGCCGCCTGCGCCGCGCCCAGCAACCACCCCGGCAGACACATTTGCGGCGGGCCGCGCGATGGCGGACGTGCGGTTCATTGCCAGCAAACCTCACCCCGGAACTTCGCCCGAAAATGCAGCGGTACGCGCTTATCTGGTCAAACGGCTGCGCGCGATGGGAATGGAGACGCGCGAAAGCCCGCTGATGGGCGGCGCAGAAGCCGTAGCAACTTTCGGGCGTTGGACTGGCCAGCCCGCGAAGGCGCTGGCGCTTACCAACGTGATTGGCGTGCTTCCCGGTCAGGACCGTTCGCTCCCCGCCGTCGCGCTGATGGCGCATCACGATACCGTCTGGGGCTCACCGGGCGCGGCAGACGATACCACTGGGGTGGCCAGCTTGCTCGAAGTGGTGCGCGCGGTGAAGGCAAACGGGCCGCCGCGCCGCGATCTGATCGTGCTGATCACCGATGGCGAGGAGCTGGGGCTTGATGGCTCGCGCCAGTTCTTCACCGCCGACCCGCTGCGCTTGCATATCGGCGCGCTGATCAATGTTGAGGCGCGCGGCGGCGGCGGGCGCACAACACTGTTTGAAACATCGGCAAACAACGGCGCGGCGATTGCGCTGGCGGCAGGCGCAGTACGCAAACCGGCGGGGTCATCGCTGGCGGTGTTCATCTACAAAGTGCTGCCCAACGATACCGATCTCAGCGAGGCGCTTGCGCTGCCATACACGGCATATAACTACGCGTTTATCGGGCGGCCATGGCTTTATCATTCGCCCAAAGCGACCTCGGATGCGCTCGATCAAGGATCGCTGCAAGACATGGGCGGGCAAGTGCTCGATCTGACCCGCGCGCTGCTCAACGCTGAGCAATTGCCGGGCAAGTCGCCCGATGTGGTGTTTTTCGATGTGTTCGGCTTGTTTTTGCTGACATATCCCGCGTGGGCAGGCTGGCCGATGGTGGCGATAACGGCTTTGGCGCTAGGCGCTGCGGCTCTTCGCCGCCCAGCTTGGGGCACTTTTGCGGGCGGGGTAGGGCGCATGATTGCGCTCATCGTGGTGGCGGGACTAACGCTATATGCGGTCAATCTGCTCTCGCTCGCCCCCGGCAAGCCCAATTATTATGACCGGCTGGCGGCCATTCCCCGCCTTGAGGCCATGGCGCTGGCGGGTGGCATCTCCGCTTTCCTGCTGACGATGGGCCGCTGGGGACCCAAGCCTGCCTCCATGGCGGGCGCAGCGCTACCTTGGCTGCTGATCGGCGGCGCGGCGCAGGCACTGGCCCCCACAGCGGCCTACGTCATCGTGCTACCGGCTATGCTGGCTTCGCTTTCGATGGCGCTAACGCTTGCAGGCCACACCGCAGCTCGGCTGTTCGCGGCCTTGGTCGCGGCGCTAGTTACGGGCTACATGCTCTCGCTCGGCCATCAAATGATGCAGGGTGTCGGACCAAACCTCCCGATGGTCGCGGTGATACCGCTAAGCTTGGCAGCGCTTGTTATGTTGCCATTGTGGCCAAGCATTTCCGGAAAGATGCCCATGCGCGCCGCTGCGGTTCTGCTGGTGCTCGCGCTCGGCGTCGCATTGTGGGTCCGGCTCGATCCCATCGCTGAGACTATCGCGGTTTACAGCGATATCAAATCTTGAATCGGACGATCAAGGCACGCGGTCCATTGGACGCGGGGTAACGCCTTTTTTAACGACCGCAGCAGGTGCGGAGGCTTTTAGAGGTACCGAAAAACCGAGCATTTTTGCGATAGCGCAGCAGGTAGCTTGGTTTTTGCCAATGCCCTCACTGATCCAGAAACGACCGCATCTTGCGTGATCGGCTTGGATGCTTAAGCTTGCGCAGCGCTTTGGCTTCGATCTGGCGGATGCGCTCGCGCGTTACCGAGAACTGTTGGCCGACTTCTTCCAATGTGTGATCGGTGTTCATGCCGATGCCAAAGCGCATCCGCAGAACACGTTCTTCGCGCGGGGTCAGCGAAGCCAGAACCCGCGTCACGGTTTCCTTGAGATTGGCCTGAATCGCTGCATCGACCGGGATGATCGCGTTCTTGTCCTCGATGAAATCGCCCAGATGCGAATCTTCCTCGTCGCCAATCGGCGTTTCAAGGCTGATCGGCTCCTTGGCGATTTTCATCACCTTGCGCACTTTTTCGAGCGGCATGGAAAGGCGCTCGGCCATTTCCTCTGGCGTCGGCTCGCGGCCCTGCTCATGGAGGAATTGGCGGCTGGTGCGCACCAGCTTGTTGATCGTCTCGATCATGTGCACCGGAATGCGGATCGTGCGCGCCTGGTCGGCAATAGAGCGGGTGATCGCCTGGCGGATCCACCACGTCGCGTAGGTCGAGAATTTGTAGCCCCGGCGGTACTCGAATTTGTCGACCGCCTTCATCAAGCCGATATTGCCTTCCTGGATCAGGTCGAGGAATTGGAGGCCGCGGTTGGTGTATTTCTTTGCGATCGAGATGACCAGCCGCAGATTGGCCTCGACCATCTCCTTCTTGGCCCGGCTCGCCTCGCGCTCGCCGCGTTGCACGGTCTGCACGACGCGGCGGAATTCGGCGATCGGCAGTTTGGCTTCGCCGGCAATCTGCACGACCGTGGTGCGGTGTCTGGCAACATCCTCGGCATGACGCTCGACCAGCCTTGCCCAGCCGCGGCCGGGCAAGGCGCTGGCGCGCTGCAGCCAGTCGGCCGATAATTCATCGCCGATATAATGCGGCAAAAACTCGTGGCGCTTGATCCCGCTGCCCTCGGCGAGCCGCAACAGCCTTCCCTCTTCGGTGACAAGGCGGCGGTTGAGGTCATACAGCTGCTCGACGAGGTGCTCAATCCGGGTATTGTTGAAGCGCACCCGCTTCAGCAAATCGACGATTTCCTCCTTGAGCTTGTCGTAGCGACGCTCGGTGGCGCGCGGCAGTACGGTTCCCTTGACGAGCGCGGCGACCCGCTGGTCCTGAACCTTGTGGATTTTCTTGTGGGCTTCGGCGAGCGCATCGAAAATCGCCATCATGCCCGGTTTCAACTGGGCTTCCATCGCGGCCAATGAGATCGAGCTTTCCTCGCCCTCGCCGTCCTCGCTCTCCGCTTCGGCCTCGATTTCGGCGAGCTCCGCGGCGGCATCCTCGGCTTCGGCCGGCCCCTCTCCGGTTCCGCCTCCGGCCACCTCCACTCCGGCCACCGCCTCCACTCCGGCCACCACCCCGCCGTCGCCGACCAGCA
>JBBRXQ010000147.1:0-6252 GCA_038238515.1 Sphingomonadales bacterium
CTGGTCACACGCCGGTCGATCGCCAGTGTCACCCCGCGATCAGGGCCGCCTTGCTGCGCCAAAGCCCCCAATATCCCAGCGGAAAATATGTGATCCGCCATCATCAGCAGGAAATCGCCATCAGCGCGCGCCGCGCCCGCCATCACCGAATGGCCATTGGGCAATGACCAATCCGGCGCGCGCGCCGCCACAATCACGATGCCGCTTTCGCGCGATAACTGCGCCAGATACGTCTCCAGCCGCTCGGCCTCGTGCCCCGTCACCACGATCACTTTGGCCGCGCCCGCCGCGCTGGCTTGGCGCACGCCCAATTCAATCAGCGTCTTTCCGGCCACAAGCGTCAGCGGCTTCGATTCAGAAAGATCGCGAATGCGGCTGCCATATCCCGCAGCAATGATCACAGCGTCCACGCGCAACCCCTCAAACAAAAACGGCGCCGGATCAAACCAGCGCCGTCTTGCTATATTTAGCCCTACTTTCGGGCTTATTCGGCCGCCAAAGCCACATCGGCGATATAGTCTTCGACCATATGCCCGGCCACATCGTCGCTAAATTGCACCGGCGGGTGCTTGCAGAAATAGGCCGATGGGCCAATCAACGCTCCGCCCTCGCCGCGCTCCAGCGCAACCTTGCAGCAGCGGATCGCATCCATCACGCAGGCCGCCGAATTGGGGCTGTCTTCCACCGAAAGCCGCATTTCGAGGTTCATTGGCACATTGCCCCATTGCGTGCCTTCCAGCCGCAGGAAGCAGAGCTTGTTGTCTTTTTGCCAAGGCACATAGTCCGAAGGGCCGACATGGATGTTTTCATCTGCAAGCCGCGTGGCGAGCATCGCCTGCACCGCTTCGGTCTTCGATTCCTTCTTCGAACCCAGCCGCTGCCGATCGAGCATGTTCATGAAATCGGTGTTGCCGCCGGTGTTGAGCTGATACGTCCGCTCCACATTCACCCCGCGCGCGCCAAACAGGCTCGATAGTACGCGGTGAACGATGGTTGCGCCAATCTGCGCCTTGATATCATCGCCCACGATGGGCAGGCGCTTCTCGGCAAAGCGGCGCTCCCACTCAGGCTTGCTGGCGATGAACACGGGCATGCAGTTTACCACCGCAACGCCGGCCTCAAGCGCGCATTCCATATAAAATTCGGTCGCTTCTTGCGAGCCGACTGGCAGGAAGTTCACCAGCACTTCGGCGCCAGAATCCTTGATCGCCGCAATGATCGATGCCTTAGTAGCCTCTGCCTCAGCCGAGAGAATGAAGCCGCGCTCGCCCATTCCGGTCATGTGTTCGGCAACACCATCCGAAACCAAGCCCATGATCACTTTCGCGCCCGTTGCCGGGACATCCGCCATAAACACTGCCGTGTTGTTCGGTGCTGCAAAAATCGCATCAGCGATATCCTTGCCGACCTTGCGCGCATCGACATCAATGCCGAGCACAAACTTAACATCGCCCGCGCCATAGCCGCCGATCCGATCGTGAATCAGACCCTGCGACGAATTGTTCGAACGATAATAGGCAACGCCCTGAACCAGCGAGCTGGCGCAATTGCCTACGCCGATCACGGCGACCTTAATTGGATTCATTAAATGAGTTCCCTACACACAACTGCAACATAGTACGCGAAACGTCATTCAATTGAAAAAAAACTGACCAATTGCAAGCGAATTGCGCCGCGCGTCACAACAATCTAGGGCTGACCACGCGACCAGATTGGCATCCGGAGCAGCATGGCAGGCCAACATGGCGGGGCAATTCCCCGGGGGGAGAGAGCATGGGCGAGAAAATAATAAGGCCGCAGCGCCCGCGTGAGCTGCAAGACCCCCTCAATCATTATCTCTATCATCCGCTGGCGTGGCAATTGGCGCGGTTGCTGGCCAAAACACCGATCACGCCAAATATGGTGTCGGTGGTCGGCGGACTGAGCGTGATCGCTGCCGCGTGGGCTTATGCCCAGCCCATTTTCCCGCAATCGGCGCTGCTCGGCCTTGGCCTGCACATGGCGTGGCATGTGATTGATGGCGCAGACGGCGATCTGGCGCGCATCACCGGAAAATCCAGCCCGATTGGCGAGATGGTCGATGGCCTCTGTGATTATCTCAGTCACGTGGTGCTGTATCTTGTTCTGGGGTGGCTCCTTCATTTCAGCTTGGGCGGATCGGCGTGGTTGTGGATGCTGGCGGCGGGTGCCAGCCATATTCTGCAAACCAATCATGTCGAGGTGCAGCGCCGCCAATATCAGTATTGGGTTTTTGGCACGCCGTGGATCCGCCATAGCCACAAGGCCGGATCAGACACGGCCAAAAGCGGATTTGCCGCGCTCGTTACGCTTTATCTAGGCGTCGCCTCCATGATGACCCCCGAAGCGCTGAAAATCGATACGGCGGTCGAGGCTGCCCACGATGATCCTGCGAGAATGCAGCAGATTCGCGCCGCTGTCAGGGCCGAAGCGCCGCCGCTGCTCGCCATCTGCAAATGGCTCGGGCCAAACCCGCGCGCGATCATATTGGGTGCATCAATGCTGCTGGGCGGGCCCGGCTGGGGCGGCGCGGTCACTTACTTCGGCTTTGTCAGCATCGCGCTAAATGTCCTGCTGGTCTGGTCCGTCGGCGCTCACAATCGCGCGGCGCGGCGCATTGCCAGCCGGATCGGGGTTTAGCGCACCGGGCGCATCATGCCCCAAAATTGCGGTCCGCGAGGAACCTGCCACTCGCTCACAATCTCAAAGCCCAGCGCGCGATAGATCGGAAGATTCTTCGCATCGGCGGTTTCCAGATAAACCTTGCTGCGTTCGGCATCGGCGAGAGCAAGCCCCGCGCGGATCGCACTACCGCCAAAGCCCTTGCCCTGATGGCTGGAATGGCAACCCGCCATCTGCAGATACCAGCAATCCTCGGGCGGCAAATTGGCCTTGATCAGGCGGGAAACGCGCAGCGCCCGGCCTATGGATGTACCAAATGCGCTGAGCAAAGGCAGCAGCGTAGTAAGCTCCTCCATGAGGCTGGGCAGCATCCGCCCCGGCACGCGCCACAGCGTCGCCGCTTCCCCTCTTGTGGTTATCATCACGCGTCCGGCCTTCAGGTCTTCCAGCACGATAATGCGAAAAGCCGCGAGCAACGCCTTGCGCCGCGCTTCTGCGCCCGGAACGATGTAGCAAAACGCCGGCTCATGCTGAAAAGCATCCGCCAGCACGGCGACAACCGCATTCCAATCGGCATACTGCGCTCGCCTGCAAGCCGCGCCCTTATTTCCCATTGCAAACCCCTTGGCCGATGCAGGTGGCAAAACATCGCCGCCATCATGGCGCGCCCAGTTCTTAGTCGGTCAGTCCTTAGTCGCCCAATTCTCAGTCGCCACTCAAAATCCTGTCGACCAATTGCTTCACGGTGGGCGTGAAGTTGTTGGAATAAAATGGGTCCTGCCCAAATCGATAGGCCGAATGTCCCGCAAACATCAGGTTCTGATCGATATCGCCGCCATGCGCGATGTCCTGCAGCGTTTTCTGAATGCAAAAGCTGCGCGGATCGGCGAGGCGCCCGGTGCTGAAATCGTCGTGGTCTTTCCAAGCGGAAAAACCGCAATGTGAGAGGCAGCCCATACAATCGGCCTGGTCCTTGCGGATGCTGTCGCGCTCTTCCGGCACAACAAACACCAGCGTATCATCGGGGGTGCGCAACGCAGCGGTAAACCCGGCGCCAAACCAGGCGCGGGCATGGTCGCGGTCTGTCGAGGTCACCCAAAAGTTCTTGCCTTTCACCCCGACATCAAGCTGCACCGTGTGTTCGCCCGCCGCCACGCGCGAATAAGGAATTTGCCGTTCAGAGCGCGCCTCAAGGTTATTCAGATAAGGATTGCGTACTGCCGAGGAGTAAAACCCCGTGGGCGAGAACCGGTGGAGCAAAACATCGCCCGGCGCGATCTTGCGCAAGTGGTCTTTCCACCCCTGCGGGATCGGGCTTTCGGTTGTCAGCAGCGGCCGCGTGCCGAATTGAAATGCGATCGCGCCCAATTCGGGATTGTCGATCCAGTTTTGCCACTCGCGCAAAAACCACACGCCGCCCGCCATTACGATTGGCAAAGTGTCGGGCAGTCCTTCGGCGCGCATAACATCGCGCACGGCTTTCACGCGGGGATAGGGATCTTCGGGCTTTTTGGGATCTTCGGCATTGGAAAGGCCATTGTGCCCGCCCGCCAACCACGGATCTTCATAAACAACCGCGCCCAGATGCTCGGCATACTTGTGATAAGCCCGCTTCCACAGCGCCCGAAATGCACGCGCCGATGAAATGATCGGCAAGTACTTTACATTGTACCGCGCCGCGATTTCTGAGAGCTTATATGGCATGCCCGCGCCGCAGGTTACTCCGGCAATCATGCCTCGTGTCTTGTCTAACACACCTTCGAGAATGGGCTGCGCGCCGCCCATTTCCCACAGCACGTTGATATTGATCGCGCCCTTGCCCCCGGCCAAATCATAAGCGCGGCGCACCTGCTCCACCGCGCCATCGATGGCAAATTTGATCAGCTGTTCATGGCGATCCTTGCGCGTTAGCTGCTCGTAAACCTGCGGGATGATCTTGTCCGTGGCGTCATAGCTATCAGCGTTTACCGCGCTCACCGTGCCGATCCCGCCCGCAGCGGCCCAAGCGCCAGAGCTCATGTGATTGGTCGCCGACACCCCTTTGCCGCCCTCGATCAATGGCCAGACTTCGCGCCCGCCATAAAGAATTGGCTTCAAACCTTTGAACTCAGACATACTCATCCCTTTAGCGCCGTACAGCCCCGTCCGCGATAGCGCGGCAAGGCTTTATCTGTCCCGGCTCAGGCCGAAGCGCACCCGTCTTGGCAAACTGAGCATAGTAACCCGCGCCTCCGGGAATAGGGTGAAACGCTGACAAACGAAAGCCTAGCGATGCAAATTCGCAGGACAACTGCGCCGGCGCAATCCCATGCCGGTCGCTCGGCCGATCAAGGTCGACCACCGCGATTTGGCCGCCCTCCTTGAGCGCCGGCCAAATGTGCCACAGGAACGCATAAGGCTCGGCAATTTCGTGATACATATGAATCATGAATATGCGGTCGAAGCTTTCCTTCGGCAGCCCCGGATCATCCGCCGTGCCCAGCTCAATGGAAACATTTGTCAGCCGGTCGCGTTCCGTCCGTGCGCCCAATCGGCTCAGCGCCCCTTCATCGATATCCTGCGCCAACACACGGCCCTTGGGGCCAACCCGCGCGGCCAACCGAACAGTGTAATATCCCTCGCCCGCGCCGATATCCGCCACGCTCATGCCCGGAGCGATCCCGGCCAGATCCATCACAGTCTGCGCTTCTTGTTGAATGTCCCGCTCGGGCTCGGTCGACCACTGGGTTGAAACAATCTTGGAAACCGGACGCTCAGCCTTCGGAAACGCTGATTTTGCGGATGGCTCGCCAAGGGCCTTGGCGGGGGCCTGAGTGGAGGCATTATTGGACTGCGCCGCACCTTGGCAGGCAGCGAGCAATACGCCGGACGCCATCAGAGCAATGCTAGACCGCCAGATTTGCCTCAATCGTCGTCCTCCACGGTCACCTTCTCGCCGGTAACGCGCTGCGCCAGAGCGGCGGCCATAAACGGATCAAGCGCACCATCAAGCACATCGGTGGGGTTTGTGCTGACCAGACCGGTACGCAGGTCTTTCACCTGCTGATAGGGCTGGAGCACATACGAGCGGATCTGGTGGCCCCAGCCGATCTCGGTCTTGGCCGCATATTCGCCTGCGGTCACCGCCTCGCGCTTGGCCAGCTCGGCTTCATAAAGCCGGGCCTTGAGCATGCCCATCGCGGTGGCGCGGTTTTTGTGCTGCGAACGATCGTTCTGGCTGGCAACGATGATGCCGCTGGGAATATGCGTCAGCCGCACCGCCGAATCGGTGGTGTTCACGTGCTGACCGCCCGCGCCGCTGGCGCGGTATGTATCCATCTTGATGTCGGCCGGGTTGATATCGATATCGATGTCGTCATCGATCACCGGATAGACCCACACTGAGCTGAACGAGGTGTGCCGCCGCGCCGAGCTGTCATACGGGCTGATCCGAACCAGCCGGTGGACCCCGCTTTCGGTCTTGGCGTAGCCATAGGCGTTTTCGCCCTTGATCAGCAAAGTCGCCGATTTGATGCCTGCGGTTTCACCGCCGTGATAATCGACCAGTTCAACTTTATAGCCATGCCGCTCGGCCCAGCGGGCATACATCCGCTGCAGCATTTCAGCCCAGTC
>JBBRXQ010000148.1:0-6206 GCA_038238515.1 Sphingomonadales bacterium
AAGAAGCAGCCCACGCCCTCCCCGCAGCGCCCCTCTTCGCAGGAGCAATGCAGGCGCCGCACCGGTCGCGCGATTACCCCCACCTGGCCAATCGCAGCATCGGCGCGCCGCCAAATCCAACAAGATTTTGTAAACGCCCTCTCTCCTCAAGGAAAAAGGGTCGAGGGAGCTGAGCCGAAATGCACAGCGCCAACTGGAAAAGCCCCACCCCCTACCTTGAAGAGGAGATGGGCAACCATACCTAAACCCCGTCCCCCCGGGCTTTACCCAGCGATCAGTCTTGGCGGAACAGCAGCGAGACCCCGGATCAAGCCCGGGGTGACAGTGGTGGGTCAGGGCCTAGTCTTGGACGACTGCAGCAAGTGCGGCTGGATATCGGCCAAAGCAACCGCTACCTCTGGCAAATGGACTTCTCCGGCCTGATTCTGATCCCGCTCGCTGCGATAATTGCCGCCTGTTGGATCATTGGCAGGGCCATAATGTCGAAAATCGGTCGGTGGTTCCGTACGCCGTTTCTCTTATCCTACGGACTAGGCGTCATTTTTATGGAACCATGGAGAATAGCGTCGTGGCAGGAACTCGGCATGTTCGTGGTTATGCTCGTCAATTCTGCCTTTTCAGTTACCGCTGGATGCATCATCGGCGGCTTTCCCGCTATGTTTGTCGTCGCGGTTGGGACAAAGCTCAAACGGCGTTTCGGGCTGTAGATAACGGCAACTTTCAACCTTACCAACTGCCTTAGTATATGTCAGCGATGAGATCTAATCCTACACAACAGCTTTTGATATGGTGAGCCTGAAAGCCGCAGTACTGAGTTGCGCAGATCGCAATCCACCCAATCCCTCAAATCAATCCCGCCAGCGGGCTGCTCGGATCGGCGTATTTGCGGGTGCCCATGCGCCCCGCCAGATAGGCATCGCGCCCGGCTTCCACCGCTGCTTTCATCGCGCGGGCCATGCGGACCGGGTCTTTGGCCTCGGCAATCGCGGTGTTCATCAGCACCCCGTCGCAGCCCAGCTCCATCGCCACCGCCGCATCGCTCGCGGTGCCGACGCCTGCATCGACCAGCACCGGCACGCTGGCCCCCTCCACGATCAGGCGGATCGTCACCCGGTTTTGAATGCCAAGGCCGGATCCAATCGGCGCGCCCAGCGGCATCACCGCCACCGCGCCCGCGCTCTCCAGCTGCTTGGCCCCAATCGGATCGTCGGTGCAATAGACCATCGGCAGGAAGCCTTCGTTGGCCAGCACTTCGGTCGCCTTCAGCGTCTCGCGCATGTCGGGATAGAGCGTCTTGGCCTCGCCCAGCACTTCCAGCTTCACCAAATCCCAGCCGCCCGCCTCGCGCGCCAGCCGCAACGTGCGGATCGCATCATCGGCGGTGAAGCAGCCGGCAGTATTGGGCAGATAGGTGATCTTTTTGGGATCGATAAAATCGGTCAGCATCGGCGCTTTGGGATCGGAAATGTTCACCCGGCGCACCGCCACGGTCACAATCTCCGCGCCCGAAGCCGCCAGTGCCGCCGCATTCTGCGCAAAGTCCTTATACTTGCCCGTCCCCACGATCAGCCGCGAACGAAACGTGCGCCCCGCCACGGTCCAGGTATCATCTGGCCATGTGTCTTCTGGCCAAGCATCATCATTTTGCCCGCCGCCCACAAAATGTACGATCTCCAGCGCATCACCATCGGCAATCGCCACATCCGCCAATGTCGAGCGCGGCACGATAATGCCATTGCGCTCCACCGCCACTTTGGCCGGATCCAGCTCCAGCCCGCGCACCAGATCGGCAATCGAGCCGGGCGCGGCGCGGCGCGGCTCGCCGTTAACGATGAGTGAGAGCGAGGGTACAGCGTTGGGATAAGAAGCCATTCGATCGGCTTTAGCGCCAGACAAGCGTCGCGCAAGCCACCCGAAAGATCGCCATTCGAAAGATTAGTGCGTGCGGCGCAGGTTCACCACATGCGCCGATGCCACCAGCACCACGCCGCCAATCGTCAACACGGCCTCAGCCGCGCCATGCCCCGCCACAATCGCGCTGCCCATCAGCATCAGGCCCGCGCCGCCGAGCAACAAGGGCAACCGGTGCCCATGCCGCACAGCGTTCATTCCAATCGTCAGCACGCCCAGCGCAAACGCGATCATCAGCCCAAACCGGTGGATCGCCGGATCAAAAAACACACTGCCGCCCAATCCAAACGCTCCCAATATAAACAGCCCAGCGAGGCAATGCACCATGCACAGCCCCGAAAGCACCACGCCAAGCCGGTCAAGCCGTCCGCGCAAACCAAACATCGCCTCGTTCATGGCTATCTTTGTATGTAACATTATAACATTGCGCAAGAGCTTTTGCACCGGGCCATCATGGCTTAGTCCCAAGGGGCAGAGAGCGTGCGCAACATCGCTTTGCTCTTGCTCTGTCCGCTCCGCAGTCGCAAAGCGCAGAGATGGCATCGGCAAGTCAATCGTTTCCGGCGCAAACTCAGCGCTCCAAGGCCCGGCCCGCGCCGCTCGCGCTCGCCCGGTGGCTGCTGATTGTCGCGATGATGATCGTCACGATCGTCACTGTGGGCGGGATCACCCGGCTTACCGAATCGGGAGTTTCGATCACTGAGTGGAAGCCGGTTTCGGGCATTCTGCCCCCGCTCAATGCGGCAGATTGGCAAAGCGAGTTCGACAAATACCGCCAGACCCCGCAATTCGTGCTGGTCAATGGCCCGGCGGGAATGACCCTGGCGACATACAAGGTCATCTTTTTCTGGGAGTGGGTCCACCGCCTGCTCGCGCGCACCATCGGTTTGGCCTTCGCGCTGCCACTCGCATGGTTTTGGGCGCGCGGCCAAATCCCGGCAGGCTATAAACCGCGCCTTGTTGCGCTGCTTGCACTGGGCGCTCTCCAAGGCGCCGTCGGCTGGTGGATGGTCAAATCGGGCATCGTCCACGATGTCCGCGTCAGCCATTTCCGCCTTGCTGCGCATTTGCTGGTCGCGCTCACCACGCTTGGCGGGATCGTCTGGACAATGCTCGATCTGCGCGCGCTCGCCCGCGGCGAGCAACCATCGCGGCTCACCAGTTTTGCGGGATTCACGCTCATCGTGCTCGTCATCCAGCTCCTCTATGGCGCTCTTGTCGCGGGCCTGCGCGCGGGCACCGCTGCGGGCGGCGGCTGGCTCGATGGCAATGTGTGGCCGCTGATGCAGGGCAGCTTCTTTCCCGCCGGAATCGATTGGTCACAAGGCGCGGCGCACGCGCTGCTCGCCGATCCATACCTTGTGCACTTCATCCACCGGTGGTGGGCATGGCTCGTCGTGATCGCGCTGGTCGTGATGGGCCGAAAACTGCGCGCGCACCGTGAACGCCCCGCCTCCGTTGCGCTGCACAGCGTGTTCGGCGCGCAAATCCTCATCGGCATTGCCACGGTTATGAGCGGCGTCGCGATCCCACTCGCCGTTCTCCACCAGCTTGTCGGCGCGTTGCTGGTCGCTGCAACAGCATGGTCGGCCCATGCCCTCGGGCGCGCCCGCTAGCAGGGATTGCGCATCACGGTATTATTATACCGCCCCGGTAACCCGCATGAATGCTTGACTTGAGCGTTCTTTTCCAACAAATGCCCACTTCCTCGCTGGCCCAAGCACATTCGTGCGAATCCGGCGCACCATTATTCGGGGATACGATCTAGCCATGAAGGCGCTTACCAAGATCACCCGGTCGATCAAACCGGCCGAGGTAGAAAAGAAATGGCATCTCATTGATGCTGATGGCCTCGTGGTCGGCCGCCTTGCGGTGATCATCGCCAATCGCTTGCGCGGCAAGCATAAGCCCAGCTTCACGCCGCATGTTGATTGCGGTGATCATGTGATCGTGATCAACGCGGGCAAGGTCCGCCTCACGGGCAACAAGCTCAAGGGCAAGATTTATTACAAGCACACCGGCTATGCCGGCGGCATCAAGGAAGTGACCGCAGACAAGGTTCTGGCTGGCCGCTTCCCAGAGCGCGTGCTTGAAAAGGCGGTTGAGCGTATGATCCCGCGCGGCCCGCTCGGCCGCGATCAGATGCGCGCGCTGCATCTCTATTCCAGCCCTGAGCATCCGCATGCTGGCAATCAGCCAGAGGCACTCGATGTCGCTTCCATGAACCGTAAAAACAAGGTGGGTGCGTAAACCATGTCCGACACCGAAACCGTTTCGAGTTTGGCGGACCTCAATGTCCTGACCTCTGCTTCCCCAGCCGCCGCTGGCACCATGCCCGGCGATGCCCCTGCCGCGCCAATCGCGCGCACCGGCCCGCCCGCCGTGCTGCGCGAACGTGAAGTCGATGCGCAGGGCCGCTCTTATGCCACCGGCCGCCGCAAGGATGCGGTTGCCCGCGTCTGGATCAAGCCTGGCTCGGGCAAGATTTTGGTCAATGGCCGCGATCAGCAGGTTTATTTCGCGCGCCCCACGCTGCGCCTTGTGATCAATCAGCCGTTTGATATTGCTGATCGTTCGGGCCAGTACGATGTGGTCTGCACCGTTAAAGGCGGCGGGCTCTCGGGCCAAGCCGGCGCGGTTAAGCATGGCATTTCGCAGGCGCTGACCAAGTTTGAGCCAGCACTGCGCGGCGCGGTTAAAGCCGCCGGTTTCCTCACCCGCGATCCGCGCGTTGTGGAACGCAAAAAGTATGGCAAGGCGAAAGCGCGCAAGAGCTTCCAGTTCTCGAAGCGTTAATCGCCAAGCGAACAACCTTTCTTTCGCATACAAAAAAACCCGGGATCATCTCCCGGGTTTTTTATGTTGTTCAGGCCACTTCGAGAATCAGGCCTAAAAATCAGACCCAAAAAATCAGACCTCGTTGCGCCGCAAATCGCGCCACGAAACATACAGCGCCAGCAAAGCAAACGGCACCACCACCAGCACCCCGAGCAGGCCAATGCGCAGGCTGTCAAACGCATGCGAAATCCGCCCAGCCGCATATGGCCCCATCGCCAGCCCGATCATCGTGGCCGAGAGCAAGAATGCCGCCGTCGCCGTGGCGCGCACTTTGGCCGGAACGATATTGACCAGCGCGCCAGAGCCGCTGCCCAGCGCCGCGCTCATGAAAAACCACAAGGGGAACACGGCAAAAAAGGCGACTGTGATCGAGTTGGTTGTGAGCAGGAAGAAGTTGGGAATGAGCGAAATCGCAAATGCGCCCATCACCACCAAGATGCGCCGCGAATTTTGCCCCGCGCCCGCAATCTTGTCGCCCAGCACGCCGCCAGCGATCACTCCCAAGGCGCCGCCAGCCGCGCCCGCGCCGCCAAAGATCACCGCCACCGTAGCCGGATCACCGCCAAAAATGCGCATGGCATAGAGCGGCCCAAACGCCGAACCCGAATAGGAGACCACACAGATCAGGCCATAACCAATGTTGAGGCCCACCACCGAAGGCGTCGCCCAAATCACCTTGAAGGCATCGGGATCATCGGTGCGCAAGGCTACCGCCCACGAAGCGATCGCATAAACGCCAATGCCCAGCGCGATCCATTGCACCGGATCGCCCAACCACGCGGTAAGCCCCATCGCCGCAAGAACGATCGCGAGCATGATCAGCACATTCCCTGCCAGAGCCTTTGGCCCGCGCCGCGCCGCCGCCAGCACGGTGAACGGCGGCACAATCGAACCCAGATCGCGCGCAAACGCGGCCCATGTCGCCGCCTCGGGCACGGCGGGCTTTTCCGGTTCAAAGTATCCCCGGATCGGCTCGCGCAGTTTGTTGACCCAAAGCGCCAGCAGCAAACCGGGAAGCCCAACCGACAGAAACGCCACTTGCCACCCGGCCAAACCAAACGGCCGCAAACCGGGAGCAAAAGCATGGTCCCAGCCGCCCGAAATAGAGGTGCCAATCAGCAGCGCAAGCCCGCCGCCGATATAAATGCCCGAGGAATAGATCGCGATGGCGGTCGCCCGGCGGTGGGGCGGAAAATAGTCTGACAGGATCGAATACGAACAAGGACCAGCGGTCGCCTCGCCCACCCCCACGCCAACGCGCGCCAGACCAAGCTGCGTGAAATTGCGCGAAAATCCAGAGAACACCGTCATCGCCGACCACAAGGTCAGCCCCAAAGTGAGCAGCTTCACCCGCGACCAACGATCGGCAAGTTTGCCCAGCGGAATTCCAAAAAGCGCGTAAAACACACCAAACGCGGTGCCATAGAGAAAGCCAAACTGACTGTCGGTGATATTCA
>JBBRXQ010000149.1:0-6125 GCA_038238515.1 Sphingomonadales bacterium
CTCGGCGCTAGGAGACTGGATGACCGATCGGTCGGGGAGTAGCTCAGCCCGGTAGAGCACTGTCTTCGGGAGGCAGGGGCCGGAGGTTCGAATCCTCTCTCTCCAACAAGCGGGTCAATCTGCGAGATGCGGCCTTCGTGGCTGGTATAGTTGAAAACGACCTCCGCGACGGGCAGGTCACGCGTGCGGGCGCGTTTGACGATGGCCTCGCCCAAGGGGTGATTGACGCGGAAGAAATGTGCGTCGCCGGATCGACGAGGCAATTCATAAAGACCGGTGGGGATGTCAGCTCCGCCTATCCAGGCAGGAAGCGCATTGAGGCGGAACGACGATGAGTCGATAAATTCAGCCGCGCCGTCCAGCTCATGCTTGGCGAGCCGCATCAACTGCTGCTCGAACTGGCCAAGGTGCAAATTGGTATCAGCGTTGCGGACTTTCAGTTTTTCCCGCACCTCATCATCGAAATTCTCTAGCAATTTCTGCCGCGCGTGCGTCATGGCCTCGTTGATTTCCAGCGTTAGCTCCTGCTGGAGTTCATCGAACGCCGCCTTGATCTCGCCGGTCTGGCGGCATTGCTGGTAGATACCGGCAATGCGCTTTTCAAAATCGACGCCCGATTCAATGACGCCCAGCACCTCGTCACTGGCGCCGAACACGCCCTCGAAAAGCTGAAACTTCTCCGACAATAGCTCATAGACGCGCTGATCGGCTTCATTTTTACGATTGAGGAAGTTCACGACGACAACATCGTGCTTCTGGCCATAGCGATGGCAGCGGCCAATGCGCTGCTCAATGCGCTGGGGATTCCACGGCAGGTCATAATTGACGACCATCGCGCAGAACTGAAGGTTGATCCCTTCCGCTCCGGCTTCGGTGGCGATCATGATTTTTCCCTGTTCGCGGAAATAATCAACAAGCGCGGAACGCATGTCGGCGGTCTTGGAGCCGGTGACGCGATCCGAACCCGTGTGGCGGCCCAGCCACTCCTTATAAATGGCTTTGGACTGCTCGTCGGTATTCGTGCCGTTGAACAGCACGATATGATCGGCAAACGGGCTGTCGGCTAGAACGCGAAGCAAATAGGATTGTGTCTTGCGGGATTCGGTAAAGATGATCGCCTTTTCATCCGCACCGAACTCGCGCGCCTTAGCAAAACCGACTTCCAAGGCTTTCAGCAACGCTCTCCCTTTGGCGTTCTGGTCGATGGAAGTTGCCAGTTCCGCAAACCCGCGAAGCTCCACGATTTCAAGCTCAAGCGCGCGCTGGTCGGCTTCGGTCAGCGGTTCCACCTCATCGTCTGACCACTCCTCAGCCGTTTCATCCAACGCCTCATAGTCCTCGTCCAATTCCTCGACGAGCGACGTCGGCCGGCTCTGGTCGAGGCGCTTTTGGAGGCGATTGGATATTGAGGTGAGCGCGCCTGCGATAGCAAAGGTCGAAGACGCAAGGAGCTTTCGCAGCACAAGCGTCATCAGGGAGCGTTGGCTGGCGGGAAGCGCCTGAAGGTTGTCGCGCTGCAAATAATCAGTCACGAGATTATAGAGCCGATCCTCGGCTTCGTCCGGGCTAAACTCTTCAAGGATCGCGTGGCGCTTGGTATAGGGAACATAGGCCGTGACCTGTCGGCGCAAGGTTCGGTGGCAAATCGGCTTCAACCGCTCCTTCAAGATCTGGAATGTGCGCTCTTGGGTGCCACCACCAAATTGTTCCTTAAAGCTCTTCAAATCGCCGAACGTGTGTTCGTCAATAAAGCTGACCAAGCCAAACAGCTCCAACAGCGAATTTTGCAACGGCGTGGCGGTCAGCAGCAGCTTGTTGCGCTCGGCGAGCGCACCTTTCAGCGTGTTAGCGATGACATTCGATGGCTTGTAAACATTGCGCAGCCGGTGCGCTTCATCGATCACAACCAAATCCCAAGGTGTAGCGTGAACGTCGGCGGCCTTGTTGCGGGCAAACTGATAGGAGCAAATGACGATGCTGTCGGTCCGGTCGAAAGGCCGAAAATTGCCAGCTTTAACCTCAGCGTTGTAAGGCTTTGATTCGATGATGGTGCATGGAATGAAGAATTTCTCATTCATTTCCTGATGCCACTGTTTACGAAGGTTCGATGGCGCGATGATTAGAATGCGCCGCTTACCCTCGGCCCACCGTTGCGAAATCACCAATCCGGCTTCGATAGTTTTGCCAAGGCCAACTTCGTCGGCAAGCAGCGCTCCCTTTGACAGTGGCGATGCGAATGCAAATAAGGCTGCGTCCACTTGATGCGGATTCATATCAACTTGCGCGCCCGCGACAGCAACTGCGAGTTTTTCACTACTATCGGACGATCGCCGTCGCACAAGGTCACTAGCCAAGTATTTTGAGTGATAATCTGTAATTATTTCAGTCATTCACTTGCGCTTTTATCGGCTACCACTCCAACCGCAAGGCGATAACGAGCATAGCGACGCTCACCACTGCGGATTAGCGCGCCCTTCTCGACAAGATCGGCCAAATCGCGTGTCACGGTGGCAAGCGCAGCGCCGGTTATCGTTCGGTAATTTCCCGCACTCATCCCGCCCTCAAACCCATCCGGCCCTTCGCGGAACAAGCGAAGTAGCGCCTTCTCCTGCCGTTCGTTGATTTCCCCGCGCAAGCGATCGAGCAGTCGTGTCTTGTCGATCAGGAAGCGAATGCGGGTGATTGTCCGTGCCTGCGCCTCGATGACAATATCGGCGAACCAAGCCAGCCAGGCATTGATGTCATTGCTCTGGCTGCCAAGTTGGAGCGCGGCGTAATAGGCTTTGCGGTGGCGATGGATCGTTTCTGCAAGCGCGGTCAGCGTCGG
Source organism: Sphingomonadales bacterium (assembly GCA_038238515.1). Lineage (GTDB taxonomy): Bacteria > Pseudomonadota > Alphaproteobacteria > Sphingomonadales > Sphingomonadaceae > Novosphingobium. The sequence goes on from JBBRXQ010000149.1 coordinate 2,828, forward strand.
TGCTGACAGGTTTTGCGCCAACGCCTTTTCAGCAATCGCGCGCCCGATCCGGCCATTGCCGTCCTCAAAGGGATGGATGCTCTCGAACCACAGGTGCGAGATCGCAGCGCGGGTGATCGCAGGAAGCGGATTTGCCGACAACGGCGCACTGTCATTGAACCACGCGATGAGGCGGGACATTTCCAGCGGCACGGTATCCGACGGCGGAGCCTCGAAATGCACGCGCGGCGCATGGAGCGCGCCTGAAACGATCTGCATGGCATCTTCATGCGTCCGGTAGCGTCCGACATCGGCAATGTCGCGCCGTCCGTTCATCAGCATCGCGTGCCATGCAAAGAGCGTTTGATCGTCGAGCGGCGCTGCATGGTTCCGGTAAACATCGGCCATAAGTTCGGCGGCACCGGCCTCTGCCGCACTTGCGCGGCGCGAATCAGTGGCAAAGCCAAGATGCTTGGCCAGCGACGATTGAACGCTGTCGCGGTCGAGGATTTCTCCCTCGATGGCGGAGCTGTCGACGACTTCCTGCGATATGAGTTCGACGGTCAGGCCGTCGCGCGCATCGGCATCAAGATGGTGGAGTGCGCCGATAACGACGCCGGAGCCTTTCAGAAACTGCTCTTCTGCCGCACGGATGCGATCCGCATCGAAGCGGAATTCAGGCCAGTCGGGAAGCTGCCAGTTCCAGCGCATGATTGATAAGATGCCTTTCTATCAATCACGTCACTGCCACATAATGATTGATAAAACGAGTGCCAATCAATCGCTAAAGGCAGATTGTCGCTTCGCGGGTTGAGGTCAGAAGCCCTCGCATAATGCCACTTTAAGTTCGCCAGCGGCGAAGCGGCGACAATGCGGGGAAGACGCGGGCGAAGGGGTGCTTGAGGCTCGGCGCACCTTTTTCCTCCGCCCGCTTGGCCGGTGTCCCGATCCAGAGCGCCAGCGGCGCATCGGGAAACCAGCGCAAACGCTTGCCTCCAAAGAGCATCAGCGATGCGGAGTCAGCGTTTGAAGTGGGCAGGGCGAATTGATTGTTTCGATTTTGCTGCCTGTCGGGCCTTGGCAGTGACTTCCTCGGCGTCGCCTTCGGCGTCCATATCGGCGTGCATGGCTTCCCAGCCGCCAATGCCCATCAACACGCGGTCGGCGTGCTTGATAGTGTTTACATGGCCGTAGTGATTTTCGATCATCTTGACCGAAGTGCCCATTTGTTCGGACAGGATATAGACATCGACACCTTCGCTTAGGCGGAAGGTGGCGTAGGTGTGGCGGAAGCAATAGGTCGAACGCGGGATGCCGTTCGGCCCCATCCGCAAGTCAGCCTCTACGAGCAAAGCCTGAACGGTGTCGCTGTAGAGATATTTGGCAGGTTTTCCGTTGATGATCGTGAACACGGCATCATCGGGCGCGGTGGCTTTGGACAGCTCGCGCACACGCGCGAGATATTCGCCGACGCTCTTGGGAGCCACGAGCTTGCGGGATTTGCCCTTGCCCTGGACGAACATCACGACGATCTCGCGCCCGTCACGATCTTTGGCGAATGTGATGTCTCGCCAACGCAAATTCTTTGCCTCTGGCGGACGCATCCCCGTGTTGCACATGATCAGCATGAAATTGTAGCACATGGTGCGATACCAAGTGCCTTGGGGCGTGGTCGCCGCCCTGATCCATTTACGCCCGACACTGTGCAGCTTGCGATATTCCTCGATGGTGAATTCATCGCGGCGCATGGTTTTGAGCTTCGGCCTGCCTTCAAAGCGGTGGCTTGCAGGCACAAGCCGCTTGGTGATGGCAAAGTTCATCACCGCGTTAAGCGCGCCCATCTCAAACTGGATTGTCGCATCGCTGATATGCTCGCGGAAGCGGCCTTTGCCATTTTCCCGCCGCCACGTCGGGTAGCCCGCCCAACTGTCCTGACCGATCAGGTGAATCTGGGTGCTGCCGACATAATCTTCGAGCGCCTTCTTGAAGGCGTTCCTAAGATTCTTCACCCGGTCTTGGGAAACCTCGCCGGTGTCGGCACGGCGCTGCTGGGTCTGGAGATAGTCTGCCGCCACCTGCCGGAACGGACGATTGAACACGGCGACATCATGCTTCACGCGAAACCGGATGTCGGCGTCCTCATCGAACGCGCGGTCGCGGGCGGACTCCCGGTCCGACGTGTGAAGCGAGATCGTCTTGTAGCGATCCTCTTTGGGGAGCTTGATGCGGCAATAGAAATTGCGGTGTTCGACATCGCCCCGCCTGAAAATGATCAGGCCGGGTTTGAGCACCTCCTTGTCAGTGATGAACGCCATTCCCATACTCCGCCGTGCAGAAACTGTGCAGGTTTGGAGCGAACGGGCGCGGAATTCCATAACTGTGCAGGTGCTGTGTAGGGGATTATGCCTTATTTTCTTAAGTGATTCCAGCTATTTGCTGGAATCCTCTCTCCCCGACCATTCTTTTCAGATCGTTGGTTGCGACCATGCGGCGATGCCGACCCCGATTGTGAGCGCGCCGAGGCCAATGGAAAGATCGCGGCGCAGGCGCATCCAGCCTTCTGGTTTGAAGCCGATGGCCAAGTCGACAAGCGGCGAGAGCAAGATGAGCGCGCCGATTGCGATCAGCTCTGGCCCCGGCCAAGTCCACCCCTCCATCCACGGAAACCAGCCTGCTACGCCGATCAGGCTGGGCATAATCGCGGCTAGAAATATCCAGCGCGGCGTTTCGGGCCGGGCGAGGCCAATGCCCCACCATGCCCCGCCGATGAAGCTGAAAATCAGCGCGGCATAGCCATAGGCCAGCGCCATCGCGGTCCAGCTGATTTCGCCGCCTTTGATCACCGCGAGCAGCGCCGCCGCCTGAGGGAGCAGTCCGGCATAGCCCAGCGCACGCGCGGATTCGGGAACGGAATTACTCATCGTTGTCTTAGTCCTTTGATCATCAACCGCCGCGCAGGAGCTGAACGCCCCAATCGCGTTCGAACAAGTAGAGCAGCGTGCGCGCCGCCTCGCCGCGCGGGCTGGCGAGGCCGCCATCGCGCTCCATCAGCAGCCGCGCGTCATCGTGCGCCATCGGCAGTAGGCGCGCAATCTGTTCAAAATCCGCGACTTTGAAAGGGGTGTCGCCCGATTGCCGGGTGCCGAGCAACTCGCCGCCGCCGCGCAGGCGCAAATCTTCTTCGGCAAGGAGAAAGCCGTCTTGCGTCTCGCGCATCAGCGCCAAGCGTTCGCGCCCCACTTCGGACAGCGCCTCGCCGCGCAGCAGCAAGCAGGTTGAGCGCTGGCTGCCCCGCCCTACCCGCCCGCGCAGCTGGTGC
>JBBRXQ010000150.1:0-6094 GCA_038238515.1 Sphingomonadales bacterium
AATACGGCGCTCAATCGTTCAGGCGCAATCAAGAGCAAGAAACAACTGGCAGAAACGTAATTTAAAAGAAGCACCTTTCAGTAGCCACCGTCATGACCATTTGTCTTATTACCGGCAATGCTTGAGGGACAACCGACACGAATTCGCGGACGAACGACATCGCGCGTTGCTGGTCGCTGCGATGATGTTTATCAAACTACCATGCGTCGCTTCGTAACTCTGACTATGCTCTTGACGCTATGGTGGTCTGCAGTCGCAGCGATCTACGGCGAAATGCTGCAACCTTTGGCACGCATCGCGCGCCCGGGGGTCGATCCCAGCGCGATGCTAGCGGTTAACTGGCTTGGCTGGCTTGTCTGGGTTCCAGTCTCATTGATCACCATCGCGGCGGTGGAACGCAATCCGCTCGAAAAGGGCCGCTTGGCCCGCGCGCTCGTAACTGTTGTTGCCTGCACAATGCTTGCCATTGCGGCGCGTGCTGCATTTATCTTTTACGCAAATGATCTGGTGCCGATTTGGTATCCTTCGAGGCCATCATTCCCTGACGTTCTGCGCGACTGCGCCCGCGCGAACTTCATTCTGGAAGGGCTGGTGGTCGGCGTGGCCCACGGCGTTTACTATGCGCGCGCCAATACCGAAAGCCGATTGCAGATTGCCGTGCTCGAGGCGGGGCTGGCAAGGGCTCGGCTCGATATGCTGTCTGCACAGCTTAATCCGCACTTCCTCTTCAACGCGCTTAACACAATTGCCGAGACGCTTCACAAAGACCCGCAAACAGCTGATGCGATGATTATCAGCCTGTCATCATTGTTACGACAAAGCCTCGATCATCATGGCGAGCATTTGATCCCGCTCGCCGAGGAGATCGCCTTGCTCCGCCATTATCTGTCGCTGCAGCAGCTACGTCTCGGCAGTCGGCTCGCCATTGACATCAACCTTGCAGACAATTGTCGAGACGCGTTCGTCCCACCCTTGCTGCTCCAACCGCTCGCGGAAAACGCCATTGTCCACGGAATCGGGCGACAGTTGAACGGTGGGCGATTGTCGCTAGAGGCCGACAAGGAGGACGGACGACTTCGGCTTCGGCTGATCAGTGACGGGGTACTCGTCAGTCTAGGATCGGGATCAGAAACGACCGGGATTGGCCTGGCCAACGTGCGGCAACGTTTGGCCACGCTATTCGGAAAGGAAGCAAAGCTGACCATCGAGAACATTCCGGGAGATCGAACGCAAGTCGTGATCGTGCAGCCATTATTGACCCAGCCCTCTGCAACGGCGGCTGTTACATGAGACCTTTGCGCGTCGTCGTTGCCGATGACGAACCGATGGCGCGCCAGCGGCTACGCAGGCTCTTAGGTGCGCGCGGCGACTGCGAGCTTGTTGGCGAATATGCCGATGGCACGGCGCTGGTGGCAGGGTTGATTACCTTGTCTACCGATTGCATTTTGCTCGATATAGACATGCCTGGCATTGACGGCTTTGCAAGCTTGGCAGCGCTGCCCGCCCCGCATCCGCTAGTTGTGTTTGTAACGGCATTTTCGGAATTTGCTGCACGGGCTTACGAAGTCGATGCCGTCGATTATCTGCTCAAACCCGTGTCTGCAGAGCGGCTAGATGCTGCGTTAGTACGGGTCGCGCGGCGGCGTGCGCAGGAAGGTAATGCCGCGCTTGCGCAAAATGTCCCAAGCGTCCGTTTCGTCGTACAAGGGCGCATTTATCTGCTCGACCCGACCACGATATCAACAATACAATCCATGGGAAATTATGTTGAGATCACCATGGCCGATCGGGTGCTGCAATTGCGAACCACGTTGAGCGAGACGCATTCGCGCCTTGACCCAGCGACCTTCGCCCGCGTCCACAGATCGTGGATTGTCGCCCGCCCTGCTGTTGCTCAAGTTACATCGCTACCCAGTTTGCGTTTTGACATTCTTTTGAGGGACGGCCGCCATATTCCGGGTGGGCGTAACTATGGGCAGTCACTGCGTGTTAGTTAAAGGCTAAACTTAGGCCCGCAACGCGGGGTGAGCATATGCGAATGCAAGGGCCATGATTGAAAGATGAATTTGGCACGCATACGAGATATCCGCATTAGAGTATTTTTCGATCAAGCTGGATCATATCCGAAAGAGCCGAAAATGCCGCTGGCTCCCTCCACCAATTGGGTGCGGCAAGTTGTGATATGGTTCACGTAAACGTCATACAACTACGCCAACTCTGCCAGTGTCTTTTCGTCCTTTACAGAAGCCGATACTGCCTTCGCCATGGAGTCTGGACTGTGTTATGACTTGGACGTCTGCTCATGCGCGCTCCTGTCATGCGGATACATTGGCCGCAGTCAGGCCAAAAATCCTGTCATCACGTCGCCTAGTTTTGCCAGGGCACATTTCTTTTATCTGGCAGGGTGTCTTGCGTACCAGCCATAGGCAGCAATAACCGCATAACACAGCGCCGGAAGTGTCAGCGAAAACGTGAGTGAGCCACTGGCATCTGCGAGCATTCCAGTGAGCAAGGGGATCACCGCGCCGCCGCAGATCGCAACATTGATGATGCCCGATCCATCGGCGGCTTGGCTGCCCAGTTTTTCGCAAGCGAGCGAAAAGATCGTTGGAAACATAATCGCATTCGCCAGCCCGATCGCCAGCAAGCTATAGCCAGCGACGACGCCTGTGGTGTTCGTCGAAAGTAGGATCAGCGCGATCGCGCCGGCCGCAGCCCCTGCGAGCACCAGTCCGGGGCTGACTATACGCAGCACAGCCGATCCGATGAAGCGGCCAAACATCGCTCCGCCCCAATAAAAACCGATGAGCTGGCCAGCCGCCAATTCGGCAAGCCCCATAACTTGCTCTTGCCGCAAATAGCTGACGATCAGCGAACCAATCGAGACCTCCGCGCCGACATAAACAAAGATGCACAGCGCGCCAAAACCAAAGCGCGGGCGCCGCAGCAGCGCAAGGCCTGCCGAGATGCTGCTGGCTTCGTGCCGCTCGCCCTTTAGACGATTGCGGAACTGCCACACTACGGCGGCAACGACCGCCAATGCGGCCGCAATCCCAATGTATCCATTCACAATCGCTTGGCTTTCTGCGGTGCGATACGCGTCGAGCGCAGCGCCAGAAAGATCACCTGCGGTAACCGTGCTGAGACTTCCCAAGATCAGCAAAGCGCCGACCGGCGGAAAGATTGTCGTGCCCAAGGAGTTAAAAGCCTGAGCAAAGGTCAGGCGGCTAGAGGCCGTGCGAGCGGGGCCAAGCAAGGAAATCAGGGGGTTGGCGACCACCTGAACCAGCACGACACCGCTCGCCAAAACGAACAGCGCGAACAGGAACAGGCCGTATGTCGCAGTCTGGCTTGCCGGAATAAACAGCAAGCAGCCCACCATCATGGTCAGCAGCCCGGCCACGGCCCCGCGCATATAGCCGATCTTTTTGACCAGCTGCGCGCCGGGGATGCCAACGATGGCATAGGCCGCAAAAAAGCAAAACTGCACCAGCATGGCCTGCGTGAAATTGAGCGTAAACAGCTCTTTCAGCTTGGGGATGATCACATCATTGAGCGAGGTGATCCCGCCAAAGATGAAAAACAGCGCAAACACAAAAACCTGCAAGCCGGGCGCATCAATCGGCGTCCCGTTCGCATCGCTCGCGCTTGAATCGCCCGAATGGCTCGGTGCAAGTGCCATGGTCTCTCCCCTAGGTTTTTATTATTTTTGAACGGCCGGACAAGCCAAAGTAACACCGACCGCTTCAATCTTAACATTGTGCAAAGTTGCGACAAACCCGGCTGGCGCTGTGATCCCCAGCGGGCTGCCAACCGCCGCCAGATCGGCCCCTGCATCATGGAAACAGCGCAGCGGTATGCGCGTTTGAATGGCCTTGCCCGCCGGAGCAGCGCGCACTGCAGCGCCAATATCCAGCTTCGCGCCGCCAAAGGAAACGCTGACCGGACCTGCCGCCGCCGCCTTATCAATCCGCCAATCGAGCAAGAGCACAAAGCCTTCGTCAAGCTGGCGCATCAGGTTTACCGGCGAACCTTCGATGGCTAGCATGCCGCCGTCATTCCACGTGAACTGGCGCGCATCCTCTTGCGCTGTCAGATCAACCGACCGCACCGTGATTGCGCCATAGAGCCCAAGATGCCAAGGAGCGGGAACCTTGCCGCGCGTGAAATAGTTATCCGAACTCACCGCCGCCGCCAGGTCCATACGCGGGTCTTCGTTCATTCTGGCAAGGCTGGCGGGGTGGGCATAATCCATCCCATAGCCAGCGGGAAACGCCGGGTTGACCAGCGGCGAACGGGCATCATCGGGCCATGCGAACGGCAGGCGCCCGGTAAAATCGCGCGGCGATTTGCCATCGGCGCGCGCGACCAAAACATCGGCGATGCCATTGCCCTGCGTGCCCGGCAGCCACGTGGCCACAAACGCATCAGACTGGTTGATCAGCTTGCCCGCAAACATCGGCCGCCCCGCTAGAAACACGGTGACCACCCGCATGCCCTGCGCCTTCAGCCGCGCGATCAGCGCGTCTTCCTCAGGGGTTGCGCGATAAGCGATATCGGGCACATCGCCTTGAAATTCGGCATAGGGCCGCTCGCCCAGCACGATGACCGCAACATCGGGCTTCCGACCATCAGATTTCGCTGAAAACGTGCCGTCTTCGGAAATGCTGGCCTGCCCGCCCGCCGCCACGACCGATTGCGCAATCGCGCGCCCGATCGTCTGGCCATTCGGGTAATCGGCGGCGCTGGTATCGGTCCCTTGCCAGGTGATCGTCCACCCGCCCGCCTGCATCGCCATGTTATCTGCGCCAGGCCCGGCGATCAGCACATGTGCGCCGGGGCGCAGCGGCAACACGCCGCCTTCATTCTTGATCAAAACCAGCGACTTGGCTGCTGCTTCGCGCGCCACGGCAAGGTGGCTGGGCGCGCCCACCGCGCCGTGATCGCGGCGCAGCACCGGCTTGGCGGCCAGCATTCCGAGCTTCATTTTAACCCGCAAAATCCGTCGCACCGCATCATCTATCCGCGCCGCCGGGATAATCCCGGCCCGCGCTTCGCGCACCGTGTTGGCAAACAGCGGTTTCCAGCTGTCTGGAGCCATAAACAAGTCTAGCCCGGCATTGATCGCTGCCGGGCAATCGGTGACGGTGCAGCCGGGGATTTGGCCGTGGCCGTTCCAATCGCCGACGATCAGTCCGCCAAAACCCATCCGCTGCTTCAACACATCGGTGAGCAGCGATTTGTTGCCGTGGTTCTTCGCACCGTTCCACGCGGAAAAACTTGCCATCACGGTAAGCGCGCCCGCATCAATCGCCGCTGGATACCCTTGCGCATGCCGCGCGATCAGTTCGCTCTCCAAAATCTTCGCGTCGCCCTGATCCTTGCCATCGGCCGTGCCGCCATCGGCGAGAAAATGCTTTGCGGTGGCGGCAACATGCCGTGCGTCGAGGGGTTTTCCCGCCACCATCTCGCCTTGCAAGCCAATCACCATGGCCTTGCCGTAGGCCGCGACCAATGCCGGATCGGCAGCATAGCCTTCATAACTGCGCCCCCAGCGCAAATCCTGCGGCACCGCCAGCGTGGGCGCGAAGGTCCAATCGATGCCGGTGCCCGCGATCTCGGCAGCGGTTGCCGCGCCAATCCGCTGGATCAGCGCCGGATCATGCGCCGCGCCGAGCCCGATATTGTGCGGAAAAATCGTCGCGCCCGGTAAGTTGGAATGACCATGCACCGCATCGACCCCAAACAGGATCGGAATGCGGGCACCGGCTTTACGCGATGCAGCATGATATGCCGAAACCAGCTTGTCCCAAGCCGCACCATTGGCGCGTTCGTTGCCATACGGGCCGCTGTTGCCGCCTGCCAGGATCGAGCCGAGCGGGTACTTTGCCATATCGGCTGGCGTGATCGTGGAGATATCGGCCTGGATCATCTGGCCGATCTTCTGTTCTAGCGTCATGCGCGCCATGATTGCGCGGATGCGCGCTTCTTCGGCTGGTGTGGCCATCGAGGCGGGGCTATGCGCTGCGGGCCAAAGCGCTGGATGCGCCGTGGCATCTGGAGCAGTGGGCATAGTAGCGGGGGCAGCGGGGGG
>JBBRXQ010000151.1:0-6076 GCA_038238515.1 Sphingomonadales bacterium
CCACGACCATGTCGCACGGCGCGAGGCTCTCGTCGGTCAGCCGCGCGCCGGTGACGCGCGTTTTGCCCTCGAGCGCGACCACCCCGACCCCGCAGCGCAGATCGACCCCGTGGGCGCGGTGCTCGGCTTCGTAGAACGCCGAAATGTCGTCGCCCGCGACCCGCGCCAGCACGCGGGGCAGCACTTCGAGCAGCGTCACCGCCTTGCCCAGCTTGGTCAGCGCCGCCGCCGCCTCGAGCCCGATGTAGCCGCCCCCGACCACCACCACGCGCTTCACCCGCGCCAGCTCGGCGAGGATGCGATCGGTATCGGCGCGGTCGCGGATCGCGTGGACCCCGGCGAGCTCGGCCCCCGGGCAATCGAGCCGGCGGGGCAAGCCGCCCGCGGCCCACACCAGATCGCCGTAACCGAGCACGCGCCCGTCCTGCAGCCGGACTTCATGCGCCGCCGCATCTACGGCCACCGCCTCGGCGCCGAGCAGCAGCTCGACCCCCCGCTCGGCCCAGAACGCTTCCGGACGCAGCAGCATCCGCTCGAACGGCTTGTCGCCGGTCAGGTAGTCTTTCGAGAGCGGCGGGCGCTCGTACGGCGGATCGGCCTCGCGGCCCACGAGCGCGATCGAGCCTGAAAAGCCGTGCTGGCGCAGCGCGATCGCCGCTGCCGCCCCGCCGTGCCCCGCCCCGACGATGACCGCATCGTAATGGGCGGCAGATTCGCTCACCGAACCACCCTACCAAGTTCGTCACCCTGAACTTGATTCAGGGTCCATTGCGCCTCCGGGTCCGAAGCTCCGAGTGTGGGGCGCGGTGGATGCTGAAACGAGTTCAGCATGACGGTTGGGGAAAGATGGAGGGAGACCGTCACCCCGGCTTCCGCTTCTGGAGGCCCGTGCGCTTGCACTGCGCGACCAGCACTCCGTGATGGTTCCATGCCTCGTGGCGGAAAGTGACGATCCCCGCCTCGGGCCGCGACTTGCTGTCGCGAAGCTCGATCACCTCGGTCACGATCCGCAGCGTGTCGCCAACGAACACCGGCGCGGGGAAGCGCACTTCGTCCCACCCCAGGTTGGCGACCGCGGTGCCGAGCGTGGTGTCGTTCACGCTGATCCCGACCATCAGCCCGAGCGTGAAGGACGAGTTGACGATCACTTGCCCGAACTCGCTGGCCGCCATCGCCTCGGCATCGAGGTGGAGCGCGGCGGGGTTGTGCGTCATCGTCGTGAACAGCACGTTGTCGGTCTCGGTCACCGTGCGGCGGATCGCGTGATCGAACCGCTGGCCCACCGTAAGCTCGTCGAACCACACCCCGGCCATGCCCGCGTCCTATTAGTTGCCCTGCGGCGATAGGGCGGCGCGCGCCGGGCGGCAAGGCGAGCCCGGAACGAAGCGCGGCGCGAGATGTTATCGCATCACCACGGCGCGGCGCGCTGCCGCGCCGCGCGTCCCCCAAGGAGAGAAACCATGCGCACACTCGCAATTGCCGCCGCGCTGCTGCTCGGCACTACCACCGCCGCCACCGCCCAGATGAGCACCACGCACACCACCGTCAACACGCCGGTCGGCACCGCCACGACGACCACCCGCACCCACACCGACGGGATGAGCGCCCGCGCCGACGAGCGCAGCACGGTCCGCACCCGCACGATGACGACCGGCATGCATCACAACCACTGGACCAACGCGCGGACCTCGCGCCATTGCAAGACCTGGTGGAAGCACGGTCGCCGGATGCGCACGTGCAAGACGACGATGAATCACCACATGTGATCAAAGCGCGCGCCGCGGGGCGAAAGCCCCGCGGCCGCATTGCCTAATTCGATCAGCGCTTCGTCAACTGGCCGCGGATAACGCCCCCGGGATAAGCGGCATTGTGGACGTTGACGTAATAATCGCCCGGCGACTGCGCGAGCTTCATCGCGAGCGCCTTGTCGATCGTCAGACAGGTGCTGACCGGCGCGCTGGCCTTGAGCGTGACCACCGGCGGCCCCGCGACCCCGGTGGCGCCGGCGTGGATATGCGCCATCGTCGGGGTGCCGATCGACTTGCTGGTGAGGTCGTAGCACAACCGCCCGGTGCCGGGGACGACGCTGGCGCGGAACATGCCCGAGCCGTCGGTAGCGGCGGGGGGAGTTTCGGACGCGCCGTCGAGCGAGGCCATCAACTTGGTGCCTGCGGGCGCCACGGCGTGGTGATGGTGGTGGTGGCGATGCTTCATCGTATGGGCACCGGCGGCGGAGGCCATCCCCAGCGCGGCGAGGCCGGCGGCGGCGGCGAGATAAGCGGCTTTCATGGGGTTTCTCCTGTGAGGCGACAAGGCCGGCGCGGCCGCGCGCGGCATCGCTGTGCCGATACAAGCCCGCCGCCGGGCACAAGTTCCCGCGGACGCGAGCGGGCTGTTTGGGGCATACGACATCGTGCGGGCGCGCAAAGCCCGGTCGCACTGCAAGACCTGGTGGAAGCACGGTCGCCGGATGCGCACGTGCAAGACGACGATGAATCACCACATGTGAGCAAAGCGCGCGCCGCGGGGTGAAAGCCCCGCGGCCGCAGCGCCTGGTCCGGCGTCACGCCGGAGCGCCGCCGATCAGGAGGCGTCGGTCAGGTTGATCGCCGAGGTCTTGCCGTTCTTGCCGGTTTCGAGCTCGTAGCTGAGCTTCTGGCCCTCGTTCAGGCTGTTCATCCCGGCCTGCTCGACCGCGCTGATATGCACGAAGGCATCGGCGCCCCCGGCCTCGTTGGTGATGAAGCCATAGCCGCGATCGGCGTTGAAGAATTTGACGGTGCCGGTGGGCATGGGCGTTTCCTTGCGTTCGCTCCGGCGGAGTGCCGGGTGTTCAATGTGGGGGCCTGTAGCGCGGAATTGGGTTGGGGGACAGTGCTTATGGCTGTCGTTGGTTCGAGCGCTGGCCAAGTCAAGGATAAGCAGCCGCCCGAGGAGCGCGCCACCGTCCGGGCGCGGACGATGTCGACCAGCACGCGCCGACCGCTGAACGACGCCCGCACGTTGCCCACTGCACGATCTAGGGAAGCGCGGCCACTGGCTTAAGCCCGCGCCCAGAGCGCCTTTGGCTTGGGTGTCCCGGCCTCTCAAGGATGAGCTACAGTTGCACGCCCGTTTGACCCGGTCTATCGCTTGACGTCACCCGCTGTTCCTCTAATGTTCTAGGCCGTCATGCGCCAGTTTCTCCAAGCCGCCGCTGCTCTGACTCTGATGATTATTGGAGCGGCGATCTTTGCTGTGATTCTCAAGGCGTCCGGCCTTAGATTCGCTCCCGATGCGGAAATTGGTCCTTCGCAGTTTGTCAGTATAATTTTGACGGCCTTAGGTGTTATTATCGCTGCGGTAACATTATTTATCGGCGCGCTCGCCGTCTACGGCTGGGTGACATTCGAAACGCGAGTAGTTCAAGCGTCAGAGGAGTTTTTAGACAAACGCTTTAGTTCATCCGACGCTCGATATAATCAACTTGTTGAGGATATTAAGGAAGATGTTCGTCTTCAAATCCTTACGGGTCAAACGCCTATTGATCCCGAAAATCTTGCAGATGATCCGAATCTAGCATGATCATCCCGTCTAAATTCGTACCCACGCTAGATCGCTTCAAAGGTGAGATTCCAGTGAGGCTTGGCGCATTGGCGTCGGCGCTCGGGCTAGAGGTTTTCAAATCCACATTGAACCCAGGCATCTCTGGGTTGATCGAACCCTCATCCACGGCTTCGTCAGGCTATAGAATCAAAATCAATCGACATGAAATAGTTGAAAGACAGCGATTCACATTGGCGCATGAGATTGCACATTTTCTGCTTCACAGATTTGAGATTGGGAAGGGTGTGGTTGACGATACACTGTATCGGTCCGCGCTCAGTAGCCGAAAGGAAGTGGAGGCCAACAAGCTCGCTTCTCAAATCATACTGCCGCTTAGATCTGTGCGCTTCGCTGAGGCGGAGCTTTCCCATCTCTCTGCGGAAGAGAAAGTAGAAGCACTTGCCAAGAGATTTAGGGTATCGCAGCAGGCCATGCGTATTCGCTTAGGAGTTTGAGATGCTTCTCCAAGGCCGAACGTATGTGCCGTTGCTTCATGCACGCCAAGCGGAGATGCGGGCATTAAGAGAGATTCCCGGCGAAGCACGATCGCGCCTACTCCCTGTGATCAGGCTCAGGCCGTGGATGAATTCCAAAACGTTGCAAAAGGCATTTGAGAATATCGATGTCGCGACGAATGGTGAGCAGTTTGGTCTCGATCTGGATATTTTCGCCAACGACCCTGCTAGCACCAAGCCAGCCCGCATAGAATTTTCGCAACTTTTTGACGCTCATTTGGGTTTTTCGCGATATTACGATGCGGTGGAAGAGGGTGTGAACCGCATCCCAGTGTTTCGCGATTTAGCGGGTCCGAATCCCCAAATACCTCTTCAGATTGAACGAGTTAGAGATTTGAAACGCGGGCTGTTTGTACGAGTCAACGTGAATCACCCTGGACGATTTATTGAAGTTGCGCAGCGGTGCATAGACAACGACGTGGACAATGTAGTTTTTATTTTTGATTGTGGTTGGAACACCAATTTATTACCTCAAGCTGCGATAAGCGCTGGCCTGATAAATACGTTGCTCGATGTCACCGAGGATTATGAGGCGGTGATTGCTGGAAGTAGTTTTCCCGACGCGTTCGGCGGACACGGGAGTAGGTTTCCTATTCTTGCCGAGGAACGCCCGTTATATCAGGCCGTCCAAGGAGCCGTGAACCGAGCGCAGCTAGTATACGGAGACTGGGCCAGCACTCGTGCACCAGTTGACCCCACGCCAATGAAGAACGTTCCTCGAATAGACACAGCAGAACTAAATCGATGGAACTGCTGGCGTAGTGATGATGAAGACTATCAGGAAGTTGCGGAGCGAGTGGTCGACGACCCTCTTTGGAACGGGAATATGGACATATGGGGCGACTATATGATTCAATCGACTGCCGAAGGTGAAGAGCCTTCCATTAAGTCAGCTGTTATGGCAGCCGCAGTGCGCATTAACCTTCACATGATCGCACAAGCTGGGTTTGAGAATCCCAACCAAATTCACTTAGGCGATGAGCCCGTCGGTGAGGACCTCTGACCAACCATCGCAGGGGGGAGCCTGAAGCGGCATTCCCCATCGTCGCTTTGCGTTCTCGGGCAACCGCGGACGCATTCCGGTCACTGGCGCGAGCCTTCAGATAGCCCGTGAAGTTCTTCCCAGTCGTCGCAACCTGTTGCGTCACCTCGGCAATAAATCTCCCGCCCGCGCACACCGCCGCCCGGCCTTCGGGTTGGGTGCCTGGTCAGCCAACGCGCCGGTCGGCACCGTCTAGATCTCGTTGAGGCTGTGCTCGATTACGACCCCGCCAGCGTCAAAACGTCGGCAAATAGCCTCTAAGTACATACCCGAATTGTCGGGGGAGCCCGATTTTCAGACCATCCTCGCTTTGCTGCGTCCGGAAGCTGGACGGGAGCGGGATGGTGATTGGATTGCTGGCGCTGGCGGCGGGCCTGGCGTTGCCGCCGCAGGAACTCGAAATCGCGGACAAAGTCGCGGGGCAAGGCAAGCCCGAGTGCACGAGCTACGGAACCGACGGCAGCGTCGGGCCTTGCCTGCCCTGGTTCCGGGTCGGGGCCGGGGTTCATGTCAATGCCCGCAGCCTTGGCGGCAAGATCACGTTTACCCAGGGCGCGACCGCGCAGCTCACCCGCGACGAGTTCGCGCTGCTCGCGGGGCACGAGATCGCGCACTTTTACCTGAATCACGGCGCGAGCAACCCGGCGGTCGAGCTCGCGGCCGACCGGCTCGGCGCGCGGCTGGCGTGCGCGGCGGGGTACGATCCGGTGGCGGGGGCGTCGCTGTTCCAGTTCCTGAGCGCGGGGAGCGATCACCCACACCGCGCCGAGCGCCGCGCGGCGGTGCTGGCGGTCGGGTGCGATCGGGCGCGCAGCTCGCGGCAAACGACGCGGCGCTCACCGGCTCCAGCGTAATTCCAGCGACCGCTC
Organism: Sphingomonadales bacterium; assembly: GCA_038238515.1. Taxonomy (GTDB): domain Bacteria; phylum Pseudomonadota; class Alphaproteobacteria; order Sphingomonadales; family Sphingomonadaceae; genus Novosphingobium. The sequence continues at coordinate 6,012 of JBBRXQ010000151.1, forward strand.
GCTAAACCCCCGCGGCCTTCCGCAGCGCCGCGTTCATTCGCGACTGCCACCCCGCGCCACCAGCC